>NZ_JBQKJP010000001.1:0-181080 GCF_052117205.1 Candidatus Agathobaculum pullicola
TGAGGTCACCGCTGTCAATTTGGGTATTCGGCACAAGCTGATCCGTCCCTACACGCCCCGCCACAACGGCAAGGTGGAGCGTAGTCACAGGGAGGATCAAAAGCGTTTCTATTCTTCCCACCGCTTTTACTCCCTCCAAGACTTCGCCAAGCAGCTCGCTATCCATAATCGCCACTCCAACAACTTTCCCATGAGGCCTCTAGGTTGGTTTTCTCCCTTAGAGTTCTCTGTCCAATATGTTTGACAAACCTACAATTTTACTTCTGCCGATTTTTGTCCAGTCGGCCGAGCATCGCCACAATCAGCGCGATCACGGCCAACACAGTGAAAATACCTGCCATACCCTGACCGAGCAGCAAAATTGCCATCCGTACCGATTCATTCATATCCAGCGCCTCCTTCTCACATAAAGAATCCGAGAATCACGCCGCCCGCTACAACCGACGCTATCTGTCCGGCGACGTTCGCGCCTACCGCGTGCATCAGCAAGTGATTGGTCTTATCCGCTTCCACACCCAACTTTTCAATCACGCGCGCGCTCATCGGGAACGCCGAAATGCCTGCCGCGCCAATCATAGGATTAACCTTATTTTTGCAGAACAGGTTGAGCACCTTTGCAAACAGCACGCCGCCAATCGAGTCCAACACAAACGCAACCAGCCCAAGGCATAGGATGATGAGCGTATCCACCGTGACAAACTGCTCGGCGCGCATAGAGAACGAAATTGTAATACCGAGCAGGAGCGTAATCAGGTTGGCAAGCTCGTGCTGCGCGGTTTTGGACAGGCTTTCCAGCACTCCGCACTCACGAATTAGATTGCCGAACATCAGGAAACCAACAAGCGACACCGACGCGGGCGCAACCAGTCCGGCCACGATCGACACCACAATCGGGAACAGGATGCGCGTGCGGCGGCTGACCTCGCCCGCGGCATACGGCATCTTCATCGCGCGCTCTTTTTTGGTTGTCACCAGCTTGATGGCAAACGGCTGGATGATGGGCACGAGCGCCATATAGCTGTACGCCGCGACCGCAATCGCGCCGACGTATTTCGAGCCGAGCACCTGCGAAACCAGCAGGGATGTCGGCCCGTCCGCCGCGCCGATGATACCGATGGATGCCGCGTCAATGATATCAAAGCCGAATGCCGCCGCCGCGATGATGGTCAAAAAGATGCCGATCTGCGCCGCCGCACCGAACAGGAACAGCTTTGGGTTTGCCAGCAGCGGGCCAAAGTCAATCATCGCGCCGATGCCGATGAACAGCAGCAGCGGGAACGCTTCACTCACTTCGATACCGCTTTCAAACAGCCATTGGATAATGCCATGCGTCTTACCGACGCCTTGCGTCATCTGGTCAATAACGCCCGACATCGGCAGGTTGACCAGTATCGCGCCGAAGCCCATCGGCAGCAGCAGCGCAGGCTCATACTGTTTCTGGATCGCCAGCCAAATCAGCAGACCGCCGACACCGTACATCACCGCTTGCTGCCACGTCACCGACAGCAACCCTTCGTATAAAAATTCCATACCGTTCCCTCCCAATATAACGCGCAGCGTTGATGTAATCCGTCAAAAGGCAGGGCATGCGCCTGTCCTTTGACCCCACGACCCAGCCGCCTCGGGCGGCGTCCGGGGGTATCAACAAGCAGCTTTTGCAGAACTGATTGTTCTATCTAAGGGGTATAAATACCTCTTAGATAGAAAACAGACCTGCGTTTTCCTCAGAAAAGGAAAACGCAGGTCTGGTCATTTCAGGCAACAGCCAGAACGGAATCAAACGCTCCGTCATGCTTGTTGGCGATGCCGCGCGGTGGGCCGCGCCGACTACTCCCCTTTGTTTGGCATCAAACTTATCATGGCAGAGCGCCGCTGTCAACCCTTGTTTATCCGAAATTTTTCAGCAAAATCCGTGCCGGTCTTAAGGCAATACCGCATAATTCAGCAAGAAGGATTTGCGTGTCAATTTTGCGCCCAGATGCGGTACGGTTTGGCGGCAATACTTGATGTATTGAAAGAAATCACAACAAAATATGGGCACAAAATTTCCGCAAAGCATCGAAGATGCAATTGTGCGGTGTTGCCTTAATAGCCGTATGCACCGTCCTCAAGCACCCATTTACCGTCCGTGCCGCGGTACAGGGTAAACGACCAGCCCTCGGCTGTGTCGCGCCACGCTTCATCGCTAAACCGCGCGTCGCCGATGACCGTAATCACGTTATCAATCGTCAGGCCGTCGTCCCGCACATTATCCTGCAAAACACCGCTTTTCATCATGCCCTGCGACCAGCTATATTCGCTGGACGCGTCATAATGCAGGTTATCCACCGAAAAGCCATGCGCTCCGGCATAATCGCGCACGGTCTGACAGGCGGCCTCGATTGCCTCCTCCGAAAACCGCGCACCGAAGATATCCGGATTTGCCGCCTTATGCTGCTGCCAGAGCGTCTGCACGACCGCATCCGCGCCGTCCATTGCCTGCTCAACCGCGTCCGCATCCTGCTGCCAGCGCTTGTCCATTTCGGTCAAAATACCCTCGGTGGTTGCACCGTCGCTTTGCGCCAGATACCATACCAGTGCTTCCACCGTACACATGGAGAAGTCACCGCTCTCCTTGCACATCATGTACGTATACGGATCGGCAAACCATCCCTTGCCGTCAAACGCCACCGGCAGATAGATTGGCTGCTCCGCGCCGCCCAGTGTGACCCCCTGCATAATGAAATCCACCGTGCCATCCGGCCAGCGGTATGTAAAGGTATATCGTTTTTTGATTGGGTGTATGACGATATCCTCTGCCATGCCGCCCGACAGGCCGAGCACCCGTTCCGCATCCTGTGCGGGGTCGAGCGTAGGCTCTGCAAGCAATGTGTCAATGCCGGTACGATCCAGCTCCGGAATGCCCTGCTCCTGCGGGAAAGCCAGCAGGAAGTCTGCGCGCGAGCGCACGCCGTCCGAGGTATCGACCAGCGTTTCGGTACGCGTGGGCGTGATAGAGTCGATCCCCTCATACCACAGCCGCTGAACCGTGGTGAAGAAATGATTTCTCTCACGGCTGACATAGCGCACAGTCAGCAGGCACGAGCCGTCGGTTACATTCGGCTCGACCGTCACAGCGTCAATCGCAGAGCCATCTTTGCGTATTAATGTATAGCCGTACTGCGTCGCCAAATCGTGCAGCACCTGCTGCCGCGCGCGGCCCGCCTGCGCGTCGCTTTGTCCGTCAAACGAGATTGAACTGCTGTCCATCGCCTGCGCCGCCTGATACATTTCGGTATAGGCTGCCGTGATGGCTGCATCCGATGGGTCATACTGCACGTCGGATGCAAACGCCAGATAATAGGTCAATCCATCCCGCTCGGTGAGCTGCTTGCACGGTATGGGATACTCCGCTTCCCAGTCCTCACCAAACTGCGCCTTGAGTGCCGCGGTCGCTTGCACTTGCAGCGTCATCACCGCGCCGCCGTCGGTTGGGTCGTCCGTGTAACCCGGCAGCGCGTTTTGCAGGCCAAACTGCACCCTATCGTCATTTTCCTTGACATAACCCTGCTCCACAAAGCAGTCAGGCAGCGTCAGCGTGTAGCCATAGGTATCGTTGTAGTATGCGGTCGAATGGATGGTGTCATCCGGATTTGGCACGTCTCCGTTTGCCAGCCGGTAGACGAACGCGACGGTATAGTCCGTGCCGTTTGCCGTATAGGTCAGCGTCACGCCGCGATACATGGTCATATCCGGCGCCGAGGACAGGGCTTCTTGCACCATCAGGCGCTCAACCAGATAGGTGTACGTCATGCTGGCTGCGTTGCCCGTATAGGAGAACGTGCTGCGCTCGGTCATTTTGTCATCGTATTGCAGCGTGCCGTCCGCGCGGATGATCGCGTCCTCGACCGTCACCGCATCCTCCGGCGCGGGGTCGAACAGCAGCTCAATCCGATCGCCTGCCGCAAGCAGCGGTACTTCACCCGCCGCATTTTGCACAGCCTGCTGCACGTCCGAACCGACCGGCAGGGCTTCGCCGTTCACCGTAGCGGAAAAGCCCTCGGCAAACTGCCCCGCCAGCCCGACCGGCAGCCAGTAATCGCCGGTTTTGCGCATCTGCACATCGACCGACGGGCTGTTATCTGTAAAGTGCAGCCGCACAACCGCTTCGGTATCACCCTCGGAAATGACTTCGCTCGTAAACCAGCTTTCCATCGTATAAAGGTGCGTATCTCCCTCGATATGCTCCACCTGTTCACCGAAGTAGCTGAATACGGTTTCGGCTGCGTCGCGCACGCGCGTCAGTGTGTCGAGCGACGCGCCGTTAAAGTTCCCCGCCCCCTCAGGAATGGTGGGCCAGGGCAATCCCGAATCGTAATATAATTTGAATAATTCACTCTTTGTATAATCGCTGTTCTCTGCCTCGACAACACGCTCAATCACCCGACGACCGTCCTCCTGCGCGGTGCGTATCAGATACGCACTGCGTATGTCCTCTACACCGCCGCCGTACATCTGGAACACGGCGAGATAGCTGTCCGCGTCATCGGTCGGCACCAGCGCATAGTTACTGTAAGACGGCGACGAGCCGCCGTATTTCCAGTTAAAATAGCTTTCCATCTGCCTTTCGCTGCGGAACGCTTGCTGCATCTGCGCAGACAGGATGGGATAGATGAACTGTCCGCCCTTGTGCGTCACGCCGCGCGCGTACTGTCCTACGAGATCGGCGGCAGTGCGCTCGTTTTTACCGCCGTCATAGGTGAAATCCTGCGGCAGCCAGCCCGCGCCGAACTGGCTGACCATCGTAATGGTCACCTCGCTGTGGTCGGGAAACTCGACCGCCACATTCACAATATCGTCTCCCAGCCCATCGTCGGCGGACGGATTGCTGATCACGCCTCCGATTTGCAGGTGCAGCAGGTCGGCCGCCGCGTCAACCGGGTCACTCCACTTTTTCTGCTGCGCGTCGGTGAGCACCATGTCGCCGCCCGAAATCGGGTCGGGCAGGCCGAGGTCGTTTTCGTACAAAAGACGGAACTCGTCAAGCGAGGTCACGCCGTCCGGTGCCACCGGCTCAGCCTTTGCGACCTGCCAGCCGTCCGCACCCTGCTCAAAGACCAGCTTTTCACCCATGCGATAGGACGCGGCCTCGTCCGGCAAGTTCTCCAACTCGGCATTGTACAGCACATAGGTGTCCTCGCCGTCCAGTTTCACCATATAGCCGAGGTTTTCCGTACGCTGCGCCCACTGCTCGGCAAGCGCGCGCCGCGTCTCCTCGGTCAGCTTCTCCCCGCTTTCCCCTACCGAAAACGCGCACCCCAGCGTACCGACCAGCACCGCCGCCGCAACAACCAGCGCCATACCACGCCTTTTGACATTGTTATCAAACAATCCCTCAAACCGTCTCATCAGCGTCTCCTTATCTCCGGCAAAGCACGACACCAGCGCGCGCTTTTTCATCTGCGCCTCTACCGCGCGCAGGATCGTTTCTCCATAAGCGCGGCGGGCAGAAACATCCATACCGCGCACGACCGCGTCATCACAGGCCAGCTCGATATCCTCCTGCGCGAGACGCGCCATCAGATGCACCAGCGGATTGAACCAGTGCACCGCCCGCGCCGCGACCAGCGCCAGCTTGAGCCACAGATCGCCCCGCTTGTAGTGCGTCAGCTCATGCCGAAAAATGAACGCTGCGTCCTGTTCGGACAGCGCTTCATCCGGCAGATAGAGTGCGGGCTGCACAAATCCCGCCAGCAGCGGGCAATCAGCCGCGGATGTGACCCGCAGCGGGATAGTCCGCCGGATACCGAGCGAGCGCTTCTGCGCCTCGAACACGGCCAGCAGCGTGTCGCGCTCGACCGGATGGCTGCTTTTCTCCAGCACATAGTGGAATGTCAGATACAAATAGAGCTGCCAGACCGCAAAGAGCAGTGCGCCTGTTCCCCAGATTACAAGCAACACCCGTCCCATGTCAATTGCGGTCCATGAGTGCTCGTCTAATGTTTGAAGGGTCTGCGCCTGCTCATCCGTCACCCAGCGACGCGTCGTGATCTCGCCGTCCTGTTCCCGCACAGGCAGTCCAGCTTGCTCCAGCTGCGCGGGCGCAAAGTCCGTGCGCGTCAGGTACGTCGTGCGCGGCGTGACCTGCACCGGCGGGTCGGGCAGCGTCAACTGCACGGGAATCAGCAGCCGCAGCGCGAGCACCGCCCACACCAGACACATCGCGCGCGCGGGATATCGCTTGTTGAGCGCTTTGCGCAGCAAAAACAGCGCCAGCGCCACCGCCGATACCGTCAGGCCGATCTGCATGAGATTGTTCAGCAAATCGCTCCATGCAAAGCGTAACATATCCTACCCCTCCTATCCTTACCGTCCCTGCGCGTCGAGAAAGGCGCGCAGTTCATCGATATCGTGCGCGGTCAACGCGCCCGCGTCCGACAGGCTCGCCACCAGATTTTTCACCGACCCGCCGCACACGCGCTCGACAAAGCTGCGGCTTTCGCGCTGCAGGTATTCCTCCTGCGTCACGCACGGCGTGTACTGGTTCTGTCGCCCCTCTTTCTCGCACGAAAGGAACCCTTTGTCGCACAAGCGCGAGAGAAAGGTCAGCACGCTTGTCGTCTTCCAGTCGCTGGGCACTTTGCGCTGCACCTCCGCTGCGGTCACCGGCGCCTCCAGCGACCAGACCGCCTGCATCACTTCCAACTCGGCATCCGGCAGACGTTTGCTTTTCTCCATCTTGTCCCCTCCTTTTCTACAAATGTAAAATATCTTCTGTGGCTATATTCTACAACGGTAGAATATAATTGTCAAGTCATACTTTGTTTACACTTTGAAAATTGACAACCCCCCTATTTTGCGCTATGCTAATATTGTAAAACTATTGACCCCTACCGACAAAGGAGCCGGAACCTATGCGAAAATCTATGGCGCTCGGATTTGCCATTTGCAGCACGCTGCTGCTGATTTTGTTGTTTCTCGCCGGGCGTATGGTGTATATCAAATTTTACCATCAGTCCTATGCGGACATTACGGGCAAGACCACACAAACCGCGGTGACGCTTACGGAAAACCAGACCGAGATACAGACTGTGACCGATCCGGAACAGCTTGCCGCTATCACCGAGCTGCTGTCCGGCTATACTTATACGCAATATCCCGACCTTTTTAAACCCAGCAAACAGAAGTTGACGGGAAACCTGTTAACTGTGACCTTTGAAAACGGTAATTCTATCGGTGTAAACGCAGATGGCTATATCTTTGTAAACGGCGAGTTGCGCGACATCGAAGGAAGCCGCGGGCAGGAATTTTATCACAAGCTGTATCTCCTGTTCTATCCGAACGCAACCTGACGCAGTCTCTACTATCCATTTTTCAAAGGAGGGCAAGCTCACATGCGAGAATTGCTTTTGGATGCAGAAGGCTTTTGTACCCGCGCGCAGGTACACGAGAATCTGGCGCGCACATTTGACTTTTCTGCGGACTACGCCTACACGCTGGATGCGCTGTATGACCAGCTATGCGCCTGTCCGCCTACGCGGCTGACCTTGCGGCACGCAGAGCTGCTTGTGGACACACTGGGTATGTACGGGGAATTTTTGCTGCGCGTCATTGCAGGTGTAGCGTCGGAAAATGGAGATTTACTGCTGAATTTTGAGTAGATATGCGAAAAAGGACGTGCTTTGCACGTCCTTTTTATTTCCTCAAATCCATTATGCCGTAAACAGCTGCGCCCAGTACGCTGTGCCGCCCGACACCGTATAGCCGACGCCGATGGTCGTAAAGCTCTCGTTCAAAATATTCGCGCGGTGGCCGGACGAGTTCATCCACGCCTGCACTACCTGCTGCGGTGTGGGCTGACCGTAAGCGATGTTCTCACCCGAACGGGTGTAGGACACGCCCGCCTCAGTCAATGCGGTGGAGAAAGAAGAGCCGTTCGGTCGTGTGTGAGAGAACGACTGCACGGTTTCCGCAGCGCGCACCTGCGCGGCCCGCTGGACGCGGCTGTCCACCTTGAGTGCGGACAAGCCGTATTTCGCACGCTCGGCATTGACCAGCGCCACCACCTGAGAAGCGTAATCCCCCTGCGATGAATCGGTGTCCTCTTCCGGAGTCTGTTCCGGGGTTTGCTCCGGAGTCTGCTCCGGACGGTTGTCATCCGGTAGCTGGGGTGTGTTGTCCGGGGTCTGCTCGGGCTGCTCGATATCCGGGGTCTGTTCCGGCTGTTCCTCTTCCGGGACCTGCTCGGGCTGCTCGATATCCGGGGTCTGCTCGGGCGTTTCCTCCGGCTTCTGCTCCGGCCGATTTCCCGGAAATTGGCCGCAGAGGAATGTGTAATACTTTTCCAGCAGATGCTGACGGATGCCGGATTCATACGCATAAGTATACACATGGGACTTACGGGCTTCTGTCTCCTGGGACAGGTTTGCCGCCCCCGCTGCCGTAGTGGTCGTCATTACCGCCGCCAGTGCCAGCGGTACGATTTTCTTCAGCTGCATGATTTGCTACCTCCTTGGTTTTTCCTTGCTGTTTCTGGTGCCCTTTGCACCATGTACCAGAGTATAGCGTGCTTTGTAACCGTTTTGCAATGGAAATGCTTGCAGAAAAGCCCTAAAAACAGCAAGAACCGACCGAAAAAGGGATTTTCCGGTCGGTTTTCCGTCTTTTATGCCAGCTTTTCAATATCGTACAGCTGATTGAGCACAAGCCACAGCTGCGGAAAATACCGCATGATATTCCACACGCTCACGCCGCGCAGCTGATATTCCCCGGCCAGCGCCAGCTTGGCACGAATGGAGCGCGCATCCTCAAACCAGACTTCGTGCTCCGACCGCTCCCGCCAGTAATTGTAGTGCGGTGACTGCGCCTCCGCATCAAACCGGATGGGCGCGCCCGCCTGCACCGCCTGCTCCACCGCCTGCACGTTGCCCAGACTGCGCGCGCGGCTCTGGCCTTTGATATAGGGCAGCGTCCAGTCGTAGCCGTAGTTGGGGATACCCATGAAAATCTTTTCCGGCGGAATCTGCGACACCGCAAAACGCACCACCTGCTCGACCTTGTTGATGGGCGCCACCGCCATCGGCTCGGAAAGGGCATAGCCCCATTCATAAGGGTGTAGATGATATAGACGAGCAAAGCCCGGGATTTCCTGTATTCTAATCGCATACCGGTTTTCTGCACTCCATCTCCTCAATTAAGCCAAAAGGTATTTCCTGCCTTATTTCTCCCAGTTTAACATATATCTGATACCACGGCTTTTCCCGTTCATGCGTCATACTGACCAACTGACTGACAGAACAGTCCAGATACTTGACAAGTGATTCATCCAAAATCGCCATATCCGCTTCTGCAATGCCTATTTCATCTCTCTCATACCGTCTGTCGATATCCATGCCACCATAAGCACAGTAGTCATAATAGACTTCTGGTACGACCGGCCCAAACTGCCATGCACAAATTCTATCATCAAACAGCCTTGTATTCTCGCGTTTATGATACTCAATCCAAACAAGGTAGAGTAAATTTTGTAGTGTTAGGTTACCGATCGGCCTCTTATCAACCGAACACTTATTGATGATATAACGAGCAACTTGTTTCGCAGTATACATTTTCCTTCCTCCATTCACCATTATTATGACTACCGAATTCCTACGATTTAATGTTACTTTGCAAGTTCTTCGGCACCAATACAATGCTAATACAGCAATTATTCAAAAGAGAAGATGGAGAAATAAACCCCGGCCTCTCGGCCGGGGCTTTCCCGTGTCCAAATTGAACACCGTTATTTCACAATCCTATCCAGCAGCGCGAACACCTCGCCGCGGCTGATGGGATCATCAAACCGCGTCTCGTCGATGCGCACACCCTTGGCAATCAGGCTGTCGTAATACTGCTGCGCCCAGTGCTCCTTGGCGGGCTGTTCCGGCTCGGCCGGGGTTTCCTCCTCACCGTCGTCCTCCGGCTCGTCATAGGCCAGACCCAGCGTATCCAGGATACCCTTCGCATAAGCCACGCCAAATGCCTGCTGCTCTGCCAGCGTGTCGGCCTGCGCAGCATCGGCCTTGGTGTCGACAAACACGCCCTCGCAGATGACCGCCGGTGCGACCGTCTCGCGGATGAACGCATAGTAATCGCCGTTGCTGCCCTGCCTCGTCTTTACGCCGCGGCTGTTCTGGCCCATGTCCTTGACGTGCTTCTCGATGTTCTGTGCAAGCGTCTTGCCCGTGCCGCCGTGGATGGTGTGGAACACCTCAAAGCCGTCGCCGCCGCCCGAGTTATTGTGCACGTCAATCGCCAAATCGGGTGCGTAGGCGTTGCACTCCGCGACCTCCTGACTTACCGTGTCGTCCTCATCCTTGGTGCGGCTCATCTTGACTTCTACGCCGTAAGCCGTCAGGAAATCACGGCACGCGGTCGCCATCGTGAGGTTAATATCCTTCTCCACCAGATAGCCGACTGCGCCGGGGTCGCTGCCACCGTGGCCTACACCGATAAATACCTTTTTCTTGCCCATAGGTTTCTCCTCCTTGTTCTTCTTTCTCATACATACTACGCTGCACACCGGCCTGCCGTCCGTGCCCTCCTTCTCCGGGGCGAATAAGTAGCCGTCCGAAACGCGGTACATACCGGTGCTGCCGCCCGCGTCTTGCACCAGCAGCAGCGCGATCGTGTACCGTCCGGCGGCGTAGCGCGCCACCTGCTCCTCGGTGCAGCCGTCCGAGGACTGCACAACGATGATGCGGCCGTCCGCCAGCACGCCGATCATGTTGCGGCTGCGATAGGTGGACTTGTCCAGTCCGGACAGCACCACGCCGTCGCGCACGGCAACCTTGGTACCGCTTACCACGTTGCCCGGGCTGACGGTCAAGTGCTCGGCCGTGCCGCCATAGCCGCAGTCCACGTTCTTGGCGCGTAAGTATTGCAGCGTGCGGCCCTTAATCACACCGTACTGGTCGCTGCCGTTGCCGGTCATGTTGAACAAGCAGAGGTTGTACACCACATCGGCCTGTTCCTCCGCCGCCCACACTTTCAGTGTTTTGGCGGGCTTGCTGGCCGCGCCGTAGGGCGCAGCCGCAAACCAGATGTCATACTCTTTGGGGTCGTAAATATCGCAACGAATGCTGCTCATGTAATCACTCCTCCGTCTGCGCCTTTACTTCAGGCAGACCGGTGACGCTGGTCAGCAGGGAGATGATGCCCGCCAGCGCAGCTGCCGATGCGACCATCGGCCAGTTTACCTCGCCCATGGCGGCCGCCGCGCCGATGACACCGATTGCGGACTGTGCTACAGTCTTGACCGCACGCACACCCGCCGCCTTAATCCACAGCTTAGTCTTTTCACTCATTTTGTCGTTCTCCTTCCTGTTACAGGTTTTTCAAGTCTCGGATATCGTGCTGCACCTCAAGCATCTGTCCCTCGAGCTTGTAGGTGCGCTCGACGACCTTGTTATGCTCGGCAACCTTTTTTTCAAGCTGCTCGATGCGGTAATTGGTCAGATTCGCGGAAAGCATGATGCCCGCGAACGTGCCCGCCAGTGTGCCGACCAAACTCATGCCCGCGACGATCACTTCCACCGGCAACGGCCTCCCCTCCTTTCCTACTTTCGCGCCCCGTGAGGGCGCTTTTTTACGTCCTTTGGTCAACCCGGCAAAAGTTCACCTCCCCCGCCGGTGCGCAAGCCACTCTGCCAGTCGGTGCAGGGCGTTTTCAAGCCAAACCGCCGCCGCGCTCAGGAAAAACCACGCGACCGCAAATTGCAAACACACCTGCCCCCAGAGGTTCAGCGGCATGTCGGAATAGTCCCAGACATTCCAGCCGAGCCAGCGGTTGACCACCAACCCCACCAGCAGCTCCAGCACGGTCACGATCATCGCGCCCTCCAGCATTTGCAGCCACATCGGCGGGTGGTCCTGCCACTCGTCCAGCAGGCCGATAAGGGCAAAACACACCCCGCCCAGCACGCCCATGCTCCAATGGGTGTACCCGCGCCAGAGGGTTTCGATACCCATGTACACCACGCCGCCGATCACGGCAAGCACAAGATGTAACAGCAGTTTTTTCACGTGACAGCCTCCGTTTCCGCTACCGCGCCCGCCTGCGTCAGGATCTCCTGCATGTGCGCCGCGAGGTCGTCCGGCAGCTCTGCGCCGTAGGTGATGCCCGCCAGCTCCGCCGCGTCCGCGCGCCGAATCCATTCAAACAGATGGTTGCAGTAGGTCGTGTGATAAATGATATGCGCAACACTGGCCTGCGCAATCGCTTTGATTTCCTCCGCCGTGAATATGCGGCACCGCACGTCGTCCGCGTGATACGGATAGGCCGCCGCGCCCTTGTCTACTGCGTCTTTCGCCGTGGTCAGGTTGATCTGGTCTTTCTCGGTCAGCGAGAAATGCTCTGTGCCCTGCGTGGTCTCCACGTCCATGCCCGCATAGATGGCGGCCTCGCTTGCCGCCGATATTTCGGCGTGCTTGGCCGCGCGCTTGTCCTCCAGCGTTACCGGGTCTGGGTGCTCGGCCTCCCACGCGGCCAGTTCCTCGGCGGTCGCGCCCTCGACCCATGCAGTAGCATCCTCGTCCCAGCGTGGCTTGACAAAGCCCGTGGTGCCCGCGTGCAGGCGCTTTGTGGGTGGCGCGGTATCGATCAGGCGTTCGCCCTCGGCGAGCGTATAGCCGAGCACGTTCTCCTTGGGTTCTCCATCCGTGCCCTGTTCGGTCTGCATGGTGACCAAGGCGCGATACAAACCGCCTGCATCAACGGCGCAGCAGTCTCTCAGTGTTCCGTTTTGCATTTATGAGCCCCCTCCCGCCACGAACGATATGTCAAAATAGCAATACACAGCCGCTTCATATGAGTACAACCACACGGTACCGTCTGTGCGGATTCTAAGATAGGCGCCTCCGGAATTTGTAACCGCCGGACGTATATGCTCTGCTGACGGACACGCATCTGCGGGAAGCGTTCCAATCTGTATCTCCTGTATTGCTGGGATCGTGCCGGAAATACCACCCGCGAGAAATACCACGTTCTCCTGCGTAGCAAAAAACGTACAGTTTCCTACTGCCGAAAATCCGGATTGCAGGGTAAGACTGCGCACCTGCGGCGGCGTGGCGGTGGCGATGGGTGCAATTCGTCCCTTTCCATCGCCTGATTGCTCCCCGAAATACCTTTTCAAATAAGTTCCACCATCAATATACGATAGGATAAAACTTTTCGATCCTCCGGTTGCCCCCGAACTATGTACTGTTAATTCAGCACGCAACATACCGGACGGAGTGTCTTTCGGCTGCCATTCGATAAATGGAGCCACTTGTACCCACGAATACACCCCCGGCTCTAAGGCCCAAATCTCACTCCATGATTGTGGTGCATCTTGCATTTTTGTATATTTATCCAACTTGCTCGACAAAGACACCAGAACCACCGCCAGCTCCTTCGCGACAGTCGTCTCTGTCCAGTGCGCGGCGTTCCATGCCTCGCCTCTCTCAATGGGCGTGCCGCACTTGTGCAGCCCCCCGCCGTGCGTGCAGTAATCTCCCACGGCGTAGCTTCCCTCCGGGTCGTACGCCGCAGCCGCCGCGACGGCCAGCAGCACCAGCTGGTCGATTTTCTCCCAGTTCTCATTGAGCGCTTTCGGGATGTTGAACGTGTTCGCCCCGTCCGTCTCCGGGTCATAGCAGAATAGCTTCAAAACTTTAGTTAATATACTCATGCCCGCCTCCTAAAAAGCAAAATCGCGGATCAGATGGCTCTGCAGCTCGTTTATCGTCATGCCATGCACCTCGCGCACCAGCAGGTAGCGGTAAACGTACTGCACCGCAAGATGCGCCGGGATGACCTCGAGCACCGCGGCCTGCAAGGCGGCTTGCGCCTGCTCGGTCGGCACGCCGTACGCGCCGACAAACCGCAAAATGATCTCGCCCGGCTGGTAGTCCACCTCGACCTCGCCGTTCTCCCATGCGTCGCACACGCGCTGGATGAGGTCGATGTCGCATTTTCCGGTCGCTGACCGCCACTTCGCCTGCAGCACGCTGCGCCGATCGGCTTCCGTGTCGCCTTTGCCCGGCGTCAGTCCTGCGATGCGCTCCTCGACCGGCAGGATATAGGTCATGGTGTCCAGAAACAGCTGCGCCGCCGCCTCACGCGCTGCGTCTCGCTGTCCATCGTCTACCGCCTGCACCGCGCCGAGGAGCGCCACCACCCATGCGTCGCGCCGGTAGGCGGTCGGCAGGCTTTGCAGCATATCGTCGAACTCACGCATACGAAAGCGTCACCTCCCCCAGCACTGCGCACTCCCGCTCGCCGACGGCGACGTTCCCCGTGCCGCCGTTGACTTGCAGGTTTTCGAGGTCAAGCACGCCCTCCACGTCCAGAATGCGGTCAGTGATGCGGGCAAAGCTGACGTAGTCCTGCTGGAACACGATTTCGGCAAGATACGCGGTCACCGCCGCTTGGATGCCCGCCGTGATCGTCTCCTCCTCGGCGGTGTTCAATTTGGACACCGTCGCGCTGATGGAGATTTCCTTTTTCGCCGCCGCCTCCACATAGCACTGCGCGCCGATCGGCGCTTGCCCCTCGCCGCGCCCCGTGCTGCCGGGGTCGATATAGTCCTGCACCTGCTCGACCAGGTCCTCCGGCGCGGGCTGGCCGGTGCTGTCCACCAGCACCACGTCCACCGTGTTTGCGCCGTGACCCAAGGGGAAAACGCGCACCGCGCCCACGCCGCTGACCTCAAGCGCCCAGCTCTGATAGTGATAGATGTTGCCCGAGGTCGCGGGCGTGCGGATTTTGAGCAGATAGCGCGCGTAGTAGTCCGCGTCGTCCTCCTCGTCGTAGCCGCCCGTAGTCGGCTCCGAGTTGTCGCAGGCCGCAATGCCCTGCAAGGTGACCGGCATCTGCGTGATGCTGTGCGCGGGCAGATTGCCCGCTGCGCCGTCCACCCGACAGGTGACGCGCACCTGCCCCTCGCCGGTGATCTGCACGGTTTCGCTTGCCGCGAACTGGATGCCGCCCCCGCTTTCAAACAGCGCACCCTGCTGCACCGTCCCTGTACCGGTCACGGTCAGCACGCCGGTGGCGAAGGTTGCCTGCCGCCGCTCCAAACCGCTGCGCGGGAACACATAACGGTCGAGGTCGCCGCCCGCGAGGTTCTCCGGGTCGAGCGCCGCGCGCATCGCCGCGACTTCCTCGTCCGTACCCTCCATGCGCAGCGAAACCGCCGCGAGCAGGTCGCGGGTCGGGTAGCCGACCGTTTTCTGGTAGCTGTCCGGCAGCGCCGCCAGCAGGTCGGTCAAAATCTCATTCGCCGTTGACATAGGCTGTCACCTCCGTATCCTCTCCGGTGCGCAAGTGCGCGGTAAATTCCACCTGCAGGCCGCGCCGCAGGCGGGTAAAAACGAAACTGTCCACCGCGCGGATAGCGGGGTTGAACGCTGCCGTCTCACGCACCTGCCGCTCAATCTCGGCAGTGATGAAGCCCAGCGGCGCGCGCTTTTGCAGCAGCGTGCGGTCAACGCCAAGCGCGGTGGATGCGTCCGTGCGGTACACGGGGATTGCGTCCGGCGGCTGGCGCAGCATGAGCGCGAACCACTGCTTGACTGCTTCCACGCCCGACCGCTCGACCAGCGCGCCGTCCACCAGCCGGAACGCGCCGCGCCCCCGCTCGTCGAAGTCGAACGCAGGCACGCGGCCGACCTGTGCCGCCGGAATGCCCTGCAACTCGGTCGGGAAAAAGGAAAATTTCGCGTCTGCCATGGTCTGTACCTCCTTTGAATGCAAAACGCCCCGTCTCTGCCAACTTGACAAAGACGGGGCGTATGCTATAATATCTATACAAAGGGACGCTGTTACAGCAGTCAGACCTTAAAACAGCAAAGTGACTAAGTCACTGACCGTTCGGGGGCCAGCCGAGCGGTCAGTGCGCTTTTATAAGCAAAATATGTAGCAACAGAAGTGCCCATATTACAATTCTTGCGAATCGTCTCATAAAGCATCACCCCCTTTGTGGGGAGTGCCTGACCGCCATATGTAACAGCGTCCGCCCTGATTATAGCATACGCTGTCGTTCTTTGTCTACGCTGCCGCCCTCCGGGGCGGCTTTTGTTATATCCGGTCGAGGATGAGCAGCCCGCCGCCGGACAAAATCGCAGCGGCGCGCTCGCCCTTTTGCCAGTCTCGCGCGGCGGCGGTCGCGGTCAGCGTGAGGTTTACCCCCTCCTCTGCCCGCACATTGCCGTCCACTGCGCTGAAAATCAGCGGCTGCGGACGTTCCTGCTCGCACACCGCCTCGTACCACGCCGCCGCATAAGGCGACTTTTTGGCGCGTCTTCCACCATGCTTCATAATCGCTTCCGCGAGTTTCGTCTCGTATGCCATACGCCCTCCTTACGCTGCCCACGGCGTGCAGAAACCGGAAATCTCCGAGTAGTACCGTGTCATCGGGCGCACGCTGTCCGAGCAGTTGCCCTCGATGGTCTGCACGCTCGCCCGCGTCGCGCCGGTCACAATGCCGATGTGCCGCGTACCCTGTATCATCAGGTCGCCCGCCTTGGGGATGTAGCCGCTTGCCACCGTCTTGTACTGCCCGCGCGCGCGGAAATAGTCCGCCATGTCACCGACATAGCCGTAGCCCGTCGGGATGGGCGCGCCCGACTGGTCGGCACACCAGCAGACAAAGTACACGCACCACGCCACGCCGTTGTGGCCCGCCCACGCGCCATACTTGTTGATGTTGCCGGGGCTTTCCTTGTAGCCGACCTGGCTGCGCGCGACCGCCACAAAGCTGGACGCGCTGCCGTTCCCTCCCGTACCAGACGAGCCTGCACCAATTGTGTCGGGCAAGCCCCAGACGGACACCGCATCCGTGCCGTCCGCCGCGCGCGGCTCGTCGAGGGCGGTGATTTCCAGCTCCATCGTGTGCCCCGCGCCGCCGTAGTGATGCACGACCCGCGTCACGCGGTTGCGCCCCTCGATGCCGAACGCCGGGGAGTTGAAATTCAGCACCGTGCCGCTTGTCACCTCGTCGCAGCCCCAAATCTCGCTGATGGTGCGCGTGCGGCCGATGCGGTCTTTCTGCGCCAAGAGCGTGCGCACCATCTGGCCGAGCTGCGCCGTGCCGGGGTTCTCGCTGACGCGCTCGATGTACTGCAAAAAGCCGTATTTCTCGATGGACGCGGCATTTGATGCCTGCGCGCCAATGTACACCTTGCCGCTGTCCTCGGCGGCCAGCACCACCGCGTTATACAGTTCCGCGATGCTGTCCTCGCCCGACACCTGCCCCAACGCCCATGTGATGTCAAAGGGCGCGAGGTTCCACGCCGGACGGTGAAACGCCTTGATGGCGGCGGTCGGCAGCTCACGCACGACCAGGCCTTCCGGCGACATCCGCGACTGATAGTCCTTGCCGGTCTCGGCGCTACACCGCTCGAGAATGTCCGCGATGATGTCGCTCACCGCATCGCCCAGCCAGACCTCACTGATTTTGGTCGGCAGACTGGTGACGCTCTTGACCCCCACGCCCGCCTTGCTGCAGGCCGCGCGGATGGCTTCATCCGCCGCCATGCCGCTGCACTGTAAAATGATGCCGCTGCGGCCGAGATACCAGCCGCGGTCGTAGGCCGTGAGCGCGCCGTCCAGCCCCACCGTCACCAGCTGCCCGACAAACACATCCTGCTGCGCTGCTTCGTTTCGCAGGCGTAGCTTGTCACCCGGCTGGAGCGCGAGCTTGGGGACGTACTTGTCCCACTGGCTGACGAGCTGCGTGCCGGTCAGCTCGACCGACAGCGCGGTGATATCGTCCGTCGCGGTCAGGTCACCGACAAAGGCCGTGATGTCGCGGGCCTTGCCGCTGCGCTCGAGGTACAGCCGGTGCTCGTCCACATATCCGTAAGCCATGCCCGCACCTCCTTAATCCACAAAGCGGTATTCCGTGATGGAAATTGTATAAGCAATGTCGCCGTTGCGCCGCACGGACGGCTCAAACGCATCCACCGTGCAGGGCATGTTGAGACGGCACACGCCGCCACTGTCCAGCACAATCACGCGAAACGGCACCTTGCGATCACGCCAGCGCTCGAAAAAGCTGACGTATGCCCAGCCGTCCTCGAGCGCCTCGGCGGGCATCCAGCTATATCGCTTCCCGACGGGGAAAAAGCTCGACCAGCTGAGCGACCGCAAGCCGAGCGTGCCAATGCGGCGGTAGTCGTAGCTCAAACCGGTATAGGTTTCGTTGTGCTGCTCGGGCTGCGGCAGCGGGAAGTCCACCGGCACATGCGGCAGGGTGAAAACCTCCTCGTTGTTGTTGACCGAAAAAATAACCTTGTAGGCGATTGCCGCCACCTCCCCGCATACAAAAAGCGCCCCGCCTCTGACAACTTGACAAAGACGGGGCGCACGCGCTATAATGAACATACAAAGGGACGCTGTTACAGCAGTCAGACCCGTTATACCATCAACAACATGTTGACCGTTCGGGTGCCAGCCGAGCGGTCAGCGCGCTTTTATGGTGAAAATGTACAGCACCATGGCCGCACACATCAAAAGCTGAAAAGCCTTTTTCCACATACGCACCACCTCCCCTCGCGGTAAAATGCGCTGGGGAAAGGTGGGTCTGACCGCTATATGTAACAGCGTCCGCCCTGATTATAGCATACGCTGTCGTACTTTGTCTATCCGCCGCCCTCCAGGGCGGCTTTTGTGTTTTACATGTTTTCGATTGCGCGGAGAAGCTTGCCCGTGATCCGCTCGCCCAGCTCGTCCGCGTACTGCTCGTTGCCGATGACGTTGCCCGCGACCGTGACGTTAACCGTCACCCGCGGCCCGCCCGCCATGCGCGCGGAGATGTCGTGCGGGATGATTTGCGTGCCGCTCGGCAGGTTCATAATCTCGCCGCCGCGCTCGTTGACGCGCGTCAGGCCGCCGCGCCAGTAGGAAGTTCCGAGGGCGTTGCCCGCGAGCTGGTCACCATCAACGTATTCGGTCGAAAGCTTGACCGTTTTACTCGTGTCCATACCGAGGAATTCCTTGACCTTGTCGATCAAACCGCCGACCGCGCTTTTGACCTTGTTAAACACATCCTTAACCGTATTCAGCGCACCCAGCAGCTTGTCCACAAGGAAATCCCGCAGTTCGCCCAGCTTATCGATAAAATCACCCAAACCGGGCAAAAAAGTATCCCGAATAAAGCTGAACACAGGCTCCATCTTTTCCAGCACCCAGCTAAACGCTGCGGAAAGTTGGTCAACAAGGAAGCCTGCCACACGACCGCCAACCTCGAGAAGAATCCCAAAAACCGGAACGGCGATATCACGAACAAACCCGAACACCATCTCCATTACTGGCTGTGCAAGTTGAAACGCCGCCACCAGATTACCGACAAAAAGCCCTGCGACCTTCTTGATGACCTCGAACAACCCCTGTCCGATCGGGATGACCGTATTCTGGATAAAACCGAACACCGTCTGCATAATCGGCTGGATATGCTCGATTGCCCGCACGAAAAAGCTCCGGATGTACCCGGCAACCTCCAGAACGACCGCGATCACCGGCGCAAGCGCCTGTAGCACCGCATCCTTGATCGCAAAGAACTTTTCTTTGACCACACCCCAAAGCGTGATCGCAGCTGCCTTGATCTTGTCCCAGTTCTTATAAATTAGGGCTCCAGCCACCGCGATGGCCGCAATGCCCGCCGCAATGGCCAGCAAAATCGGATTTGTCGCCACAATCCCGGCAAGCGTAAACGCAAACCTCTTGATGGTCGTAACCAGATTCGCCACGCCTGACACAAATTGCATGATTTTGATTGCACCGAACGCCGACCCGATACCGACCAGCACCGCAGTGATAGTCTCCCGGTTGTCCATGAACCACTGAAAAACGCCCCTCACGGTCTCTATCGCACCCGCAAAGCCCTGATCGACCTTGGCTGCAAAAGAAGAAAAGTCTACCGACTGCACCCAAGCCGAAAGGCGCTCGGCCTGTGTAGACAAAATCGCAAATACCGAGCCCTCGCGGAATCCGCCGCTTTCTGACGCACCGAGCATCTCAAGGATGCCGCTTTTCACAGTCTGGCTGACTTCGCCCAGCTTGGCCATCGTGGCCGTCACCTGCGTCTGGTACGCGCGGTTTTTGACCAGCTGCGTGTTATTCTGATAAAACGCATCCGCATAGCCGTCGTAAGCAGCTGTCAAGGTGTCCAGAATCAGCGTCGTGCGTTCGGCGGTCGTGCCGGTGGCCTCCAGCAGCTCGTTGAACTCGTCCTCTGAGATATTCAGCCAGTTCAAAGTGTCCGCCAGCGCGCCTGTTACCGTGCCGCTGACCGTGGTTTCACCGATATCCTGAAACAAGCTATTGATTCTGATGCCGTCGCCAAACTTGCCGACCACACCAGCGGCAACGCGCGTCCATTTTGTCACGTCCTGCTGACTTTTTGCCAGCGTGGAAAGCGCCTGCGCGGCCTCGGTTGAGGTATCGCTGTCTCCCAGTATCTTGTACAGCTCGGAATACGCCGTGCGCGCGCCCTGTGTGCCGGTTGCCGTATTCGCAAACGCCGTCAGCAGCTTGCCTTGGCTCACGCGGAAGTCCTCGGTCGCGCCGTCGAGCGCGATAAAAGCTGTGGTCAGCGCGGTGACACCCGCGACGCCGACACCCGTTGCGGTCTTGGCAAAACTCTTGATGCCGTCGACCGCTTTATTCTTAAACGCCACCACCTGCCGGGTGGCAGATAGCATGCTGTCGTCAATGTCCGCGCCCGCCTTTTTGGCATTGCGCGCGGCCTTGAGCAGTCCACCGGACATGTTGTCGCGCAGGTTCAGGACAGTATTGATAACCTTACTTTTCGCCATCGCCCGCGCCCTCCTTTTCCGGCGAGAATGCCGTGGCCACGCCTGCTGCCGTCAGCAAACGCATTTCCTCATAGTAGTCCGGGTCGAGGATCAGTTCCTGCGCCAGCTGCCGGAAGTAGGACGAATTGAGCGCCGCAATGAACAGCATCTGGTTGTCACGCGTGTTGCGGTAGTTGCCGAGGTAGGTACTGCGGAATGTGCTGGTAATGTCGTCGCGCATCAGGTCCATCGCCTCGACCGTCTCGATGAACTGCATATCCTCGGTTTTTGTGTTGCCGTCGGTCGAGGTCAGGGAGTTTACGCCCTGACCGATGCGCACCGCGCCCTCCTCGTCGTGAAACAGGATGAACTTGCCTGCGCCGACCGCCGCGTCGTTGTCCTCGACCTCCTGCACGGACGCGAGATTGCTGCACAGATAGTTCGTGCAGCCGCGCTCGACGTTGCATACCGCGAGGATCGCCAGCAGGCTGGGCAGGTAGGCGACGCCCTCCTGCTCGCCGCGCTCGTCCGTGAACGTGACCTTTTCATTCACGAAATGGACAACGTGCATGTCGTCCGGCAGCGGCGTAATATTGTGCACGATGCACTTGTAGCTCTTGGCCTTGGACGCCTGCGACTTGACCCAGCTGGCCAGCGCCGCACCGTCCTCGGCGCTCTGGCCTGCGATGGCGAGCCAGCCGGTCTTGACCGTGCGGCTGATCTCAGAAAGCGTGTCGCCCAGCGTGCCCTCGGTGTCCAATCTGAACACATGCGACTGGTAGGGCGCAAAGCTCAGCATGTCGCTGATCGCGTTGTAGTTCTCGGTCGTGTACTTCGCCTTGTCCGCCTGCAAAGCGGCAAGGTCGGTGTACTGTTTATGCGTAAAGCCCTTGTCGGTATCGTCCCGGATGATGAGAATGGCGATGCCCCGCGCGCTGCGCGCGATGAGCGAAGTCGCCTGTTGTCGGAACGTCACCTCGATTTTCGGCATGGTGATTGCCATTTAAGTTGTCAGCTCCTCTCCATTGTAGATAAGCTCTTCCATCGGCTCGCCGGTCTCGGCGGCGGTCTCGACCCACGAGACGCCAAACTGCGCCACCAGCACGCCCTGCGAGGTGTCCACCTCAATTATGTCGTCAATCGGCAGCCAGATGCCACCGACCGCGAAGCCCTCGCCCAGCGCGTCCAGCAGCTGCTCTGCCACCGCGTCACACTCGTCGCGCGGACGGTCACCGGACTTGGGATAGTACCAGATGTCGATGTCGGCCTCGTACTCGCGCGCACCGTCGCAGGCCGCGCTGCCACTGACCGGCAGCACGTCGATTTTGAAGGATGGCCGCACGGCGGGCTTGGGCACGTCGGTGCGAATGATTTTTGCACCCTCGACCAGCGGCAAAATGAGCGCAGTGAGCGCCGTGCGGATGTCTTTGATTTTCATGCGTTCACCTCAAAAGTCGTCGAGCAGCTTGTTCACGAAGTCCATCACATCCAGCTCGAACTCCGGCTCAAACTCCTCCGCCGCTTTTTTCACGATTTCCTTGCCCTGCTTCTTGGAATGGCGATTGCCTGCGCGGTCTTTCGGTGTCCAGCCATCTTCGATCAGATGGCCGATGCGGTCAGCCGTATAAACGCGGGTACGGAACTGGCCATCCTTTGTCCGAATTGCTTTGCCGCGCTTGAAGCTTTTGTGATATTGACCCGCTTCGCGGCTGTATTCTTCGCGTGTCACTGCGGTTTTCTTCACTTCGCGTCTGGCGCGCTTTGCCGCGCGGCGCTTGAGCTTGTCGCCCTCCTTGCGGATGAACGGCTTGCCCTTGTCGATCGTTTTATCCCGTATCCGCAGCAGGTCACGATGCAGAAACTTCAAATCCTCGGTATCAACCGTTGCCATCCGCCTGCACCTCACCCTGCGTGAGCCGACAGAAAATCTCCATCCAGCCGCGCCGGTTGTAGATCGGATACCAATACAGCACGTCCAGCCGCTGGCCGCGCACGACAAAATACATCTCGCGGCAGATTTCCGGCAGGGACGGCGCTCGAATAGTCACCTTATGGGTGATCTCCGCACGTTCGGTTTCGCCCGGCAGCTCGGCCGTGCGCCCGGAAGTGGGCATCACATTCGCCCAGATCGTGCGCAACTTGTGGGGGACAGAGTCAGTTTCGTGGTTTTCGTCGGTCTCCGGCTCGGCCTTCCAGACCTCCAGCCGTTCGCGCAAGTCACCCGCTCGCACTGCCATCGGTCGCTACCCCCTCTCCATACTGGCACCGGAGTTTGAGCTGCGTCAGCATGGAGCGGATCAGCGGTGCGGTCGCGGCCTGCGCCGCGTCATCGTCCCGCCCGTCGTAAGTGCGCAGCGTCATATCATGCACAATCAGGTCGTACATCTCGGGCGCGACCTCTCTTGTCACACCCGCACCGGCGAGATAACGGTCTGCCGCGTCCATCAAAGCCGCGATCAGCTCGTCATCCTCTTCGTAATCGACCTTCATGTATTTCTTGCAGGCCGCGAGACGTTCCTGCGCCTGCGCGGCCTGTTCCTCGCCCGTCATGCCCACAGGACGGTCATGCCGCTGTCGTCCGGCACAAACAGGCTGTCGGACACCAGCAGCACCGCCGCCGTCGTGGCTGCGCCGGTGTCCAAATTGGACACCTTTACCGCCATATACCGCCAGTCGGGCGTGACCCGACCGCGTACCGCGATCAGGCGGCTGCTCTCGCCATCCGAACCCGCGGTGTAGGTCGTCTCCGCAACCGTTTCGGCCTCGCTGCCTTCGGCATCGTTCGCACCCAGCAGCTCTACCTTCACGCCCTTTTGCGCCGCCAGCGTGCCGACTGCGACCAGAAACGTAAAGTCACGGCGGTTGCACATATCGGCGTAAGCGCTCGTTACGCTGCCACTCTGTGCAAGTTCCGCGGGTGCGCTCACCAGCTGCGAAATCAGTCTTTCCTGCGTCATATCCATACCCTCCTTGTCTTACGAACGGTCTTCCAACACGACGAACGGCGAGCGCAGCACCTTGGAATTCTTGAGCTTGACGGCACTCTTGCCCTTGGGCGCGCCGCCCGCACGCAACTGCAAACGGAAGCAGTTCTGCGCGGTCAGGAACTCGACGTGGATGGACATGTCCTGCTTGACCGTGCCCTTGCGCAGCAGCATGTACTGCTTGAGGTCAAACAGACCGATGTCTCCCTTCTTGCCGACCGCCGCCATGTGGTCGGTCTCAATGATCGGCTTGCCGTACAGTGTCGCATACGGCGTGCCCGTCGCGCCCGTGGGCGGCAGGTACACCGGCACGCCGCCCGTGCCGATCGGCAGCGTCAGGAACGGCAGCTTCTCGGCAAGGTCGGGGTGCATGACCCAAACCGCGTTCGTCTTGCAGCGCGGCAGGATGCGGCCATACATGCGCGCAATGTTCTGGAAGGTCAGCGTTTTGTCCTGCGCGCTCTCCTTTTCCACGGTCACGAGGTTCGGTGCGTGCAGGATGCCCAGCGGCTTGCCCACGCCGTCGCCGTCCACCACCGCGCCCTCGAGCAGACGGTTGGCCGCGGTCGCCATGGCGTTGTTGAGCAGGCCGGACATAAACGGCATGTCCTCGAGCGCCTCGTCCGTGATGTAGATGAACGCCATCAGCTTTTCAAGGTCGATCTTGGTCTCGTAGAACTTGGGCTTGCTGGCATTGACCGTCGCGGCCTCGCTTGCCCAGAACGCCTGCACGCCGCCGTACACGCTCTCAGACACGTCGGTTTCGTCGCAGGTCATGAAGCGCACCGCGTTGGCCGCCGCACCCGACGTGTAACTGTCCACGCGGGACAGAATATCGCCCGTGGTCGCGGCGGTCTCGATGATCGTGCCCGCGAAATCCTCCTGAATGGCGAATGCGCCGTCCGCACCGGTCTGGGTGTTCACGCCCTGCGCCTCGTTGACGGCTGCAAGGCGGTTGTCCGGCGTGCCCTTGGCTGCCAGCATGACCGCGCGCAGCTGCTCGCCGAGGGATGCAAAGGGCGTGGTCTTTTTATCATCCTGCGGCTGCGCCGCGCCGTTGTTTTCGGGCTGCGCCACATCGCCCGATGCTTCGCGCAGCTGCTCGACCGCCGCGATCTGGTTATTGACTTCGGAAATCTTGACATTCAGCTGGGTCAGCTCCTCCAGCTTGCCCGCGTCGGCCACAGCGTCCGCCTGCGTCACCAAACCGGCTTTCTGCGCCTTGAGTTCCGCGATTTTCTTGCTGTAATCCATGTGTATCTCCTCTCCGGGGCGGCCGCCCCATCACATATTTTTGAGCAGCGCGAGCTTGGCCTTTGCCAGCGCCAGCGCGTCGCCGCTGTCCTGCGGTGTATTCTCGGGTGGCTTGCCCGGCTCCATGGCCGCGCGGCGTGCCCTAAGTTCTGCGATATCCGGCAGGCCGCCCGCCGTTGCCAGCGCGCGGATTCCAGTCTGCGCGCACATGACCGCCTGCGCGGCGATCACGCCCTCGTCATCGTACAGCACCTCATCGACAAAGCCCGCCGCGATTGCGTCCTGCACCGGCAGCCACGTTTCCGCGCACAGCATCGCGTCCAGCTCGCTGCGCGTCTTTTTGCCCGCGCATTTCAGCTCGTAGGCATTCAGTACGCTCGCCTTGAAGCTGTTCAGCGCTGCAAGGCTTCGCTTGTGTTCAGTGCTGTCGCCCTCGGTGTGCAGGCTGGGCAGATGGATCATAAACTGCGCCACCGGCGACGCCCGCACCACGTCCGCGCCGATCGCCGCGACCGACATGGCCGACCCGGCCAGCGACTGGATCTCCACCTCGGTCGGGATAGTTGCCGCCTTGAGAATGGTGTAGATCTCATATCCGGCGAACATGTTGCCGCCGCCCGAGTTTACTTCGAGCGTCAGCGTCTCGCCCGCGGGGTTGTCCGCGATGGCCTGCCGCACGTCTTTGGGCGACACCACGCCAAAGCCGAAAAAGCGGTAGGTTTCCGCGTCGTCATCCGGCACGACATAGCCGTTCATCTGTGTTCTCACTCATTTCACCTCCCCGTGCACGATATGGCCGACGGTGTCCAGATTTTTCGTGATGAAGAAGTTCTGCCCAAGCCCGTCCGGCATGGGGTTCATCTCCTCCAGCGCGCGGCACTCGTCAAGGTTGTAAATGCCGCTGTACACCATCGTCTGATAGAATTTGCTGCGCGTCGCGTCGTCGCCGCGCATGAGCGCGGACACGTTGAAGCGCATGTAGCAGCCGTCCCGCAGCTCCTTATCCGTGTACAGCTTGTACGCCCACTCCTGTTCCCACATGGTCACATGGGGCACAAGGGCGTTGGTCACGAACACGAGCTGCTGCTGCTCGTTCGAGTTATAGCTTTGTTTGCCGCTTTGCAGCATGAATTCCGGGATACCGGTGAAGCGCGCGACCTCTGCAACCGAAAAGCCCCGGCTTTCAATAAACTGTGCATCGCTCTGGCTGATGCCGATTGGCGTGTACTTCATGCCCTTATCCACAACAGCCATTTTGTAAACCGAATCCATATCGCTTGCATAGCTTTGGAATGCCTTGCGCACCTTTTCCCGTGTCTGCGGTGTTGCATCCGATTCGATTTCCAGCACACCGGACAGCGCGCCGCCGCCTGCATAGAACTTGCGCAGATATTTCTGCGCCGCACGGTCGGTGGCGACGGTCTCGCGCGCCAGATCGAGCATGCCGCGACCGTGCTTGCCGTCGTAGGTCTCGAAGAAGCACAACAGCAGGTCGCCCGGCTGAAATTTGCGCGTCATGTCGTCCACGGTGAACGCATACCAGCTCTGGCCGGTGTCTCTGTCCCTCATGTACTGATAGCCCGCCGTTTGCAGCGGGTACAGCCCGGTCACGCGGCCGAGCGCGTCCCGCTCGATGTAGGCCGCGCCCAAACCGTGCCAAAAGGCTTGGCTCATCAGGATTTTTTTGCCCATCGCGGGGCTCATTGCGTCGTTCATGCGGCAGTGCAGCACATAGTCGAGGTCGTGACGGGTGTCCAGCTCCTGCCGCTCACCGCCTGCCTTGCGCCGCAGCGCGATCGGCAGCACGGACATGGAATCGGTCAGGATGCGGTGCGCCGCCGCAACCGGGGAAAGCTGCTCGGCGTTTGCGACCGCAATCTCTGGCGCGTCGTTGTCCAGCGAAAAGATACGCTCGATGCGGCGCAGCATGGCGTCGTAGTCCAGCTCGGTGTAGGTGACGCTGCTTGCCGCTGCCGCCTGACTTGCGATCATTTACGCCACCTCCCCGCGCCCGCGCGGGCGACCAGCAGACCGTACCAGATCAGGAACGCACCCGCTGCAGCCCAGCCCAGCGGCCTCCATACATGCGCCGCCGCAACAGTCAAACACGTTCCGCCCGCGATCAGCAGCAGGTCGTCCAGATACAGCCAAAGCAGGGTTTTCAGTTGTTTCAGCATAGGCTCCAATCCTCCGCTTGTACTTTTTCGTTGATGCTGGGGCCAGCGTCCAGCTTGCTCGTCGCAAAGGCGATAATCCAGCTGACCGTAATGTCGATGCGGCCGCGGCTGCGCTTTTTGTTCGGGTGGATGTTCTCGTTGCTGTCCGTATCGCACCGCACGTTCGCAAAGCACTGCCGCGCGGCCGTGTTGTGGACATGCAGCATCTCGTGCGTGCGGATCAGGTGCTCCATCTCCTTCATGGGCGGGCTGATGCTTTTCATGCTCTGCGGGATTTCCACGATCTGCGTGGATTTACCCGCCCCCGCGATCAGCGACGCCAAACGCTGTGTGATGGTAGTAGACAGCCACGGGTCAAAGCCGATGATCCGTAGGTCGTATATTTCGGCCGCCTGCATGATGGTGTCGATGACGTCCTCGTAGTCGATCACGTCCCCCGGACAGCCGCGGATGAAGCCCGCGCGAACCCAGTCCCGGTAGGGCGCGTGGTCGGCGCGCTCGCGCGCTTCGATGTCGTCCAGCGGTATCCAGCCGGTGAACAGTGCGACCCACTTGTCCAGCCCGTCCTGCGGCGGGAACAACAGCGTGAAGGCGGTAAGGTCGGTACTTTTCGACAGGTCGCCGCCGCCAAAGCACTTCTTGCCGCGCAGCAGGTTCACCGCTTCGCGCCAGCCCTTGCAGCCCTCCGGGTTCCACTGCGTCTTGTCGTAGATCGTGACCGGAATCCAGCCGACTGTGTGCGTGGCGATCCACTGGTTGAGCCGCAGCCAGCGGAACAGCCGCTCGGCGGCTTCGCTGCGCTTGGCTTCCTGCGCTTCGGCGCGGATGGTGGACAGCTTCACGGTCTTGCCGATGGACGGGTTGCAGCGCCGCCACAAGTCCTCGTCGTAGATGTTGATGCTCTTGAGTTCGTCCTCGTCCTCGATGAGGCCCAGCCCGTAGATGATCGGCAGCCAGCGCGGGTCGTCCATATCGCCCTCGCGGGCGCGACCTTCGCGGCAGCGCAGAATCGACAGCGCCTTTTCGTGGACCTCCCAACCGATGGATTTGCGGTCGGGGTCGTCGCCCGCCGTCGTCAGCACGATCCAGACCGGCATCTCGCGTGCGTCGCCCGCGCCGAACGTCATGACGTCCCACAGGTCGCGGTTCGGCTGCGCGTGCAGCTCGTCGAAGATGACGCAGCTGGGCTTGTAGCCGTGCTTGGAGTAAGCTTCGCTCGACAAAACCTTGAGCTTGCTGCCCGAAACCTTGTCGTAAATGGTCTTGGTGCTGTCCACGATGCGGCTGCGCTTCATGAGCGCGGGCGAGTGCTCGACCATCCACTTGGCGGCCGAATACACGATGCCCGCGTTGTCGCGGTCAGCGGCGACGACATACACCTCGCCGTTTACCTCGCCGTCCGCGTACAGGTGATACACACCGAGCGCCGCGGCAAGCTCCGATTTGCCGTTTTTCTTGGCAATCTCGAGATAGAGGTACTGATACCGCCGAATGTACCGCCCCGCGGGGTCGATTTCGTCGCCCTCGGACTCGACCATCTGGCCGTAGAACTCGGTGACGGCGTCGCGCTGCCAGTCCATAAGCCGGAACGGCGCGCCGTTCGAGCAGGTCAGGTATTCGATAAATTCACAGACAAACGACGCCGCCTCGGCGTCAAACATCGGCGCACCTCCTTCCGCTCCGGCGCTCTGACGGACGGGCGAGGGTTTCGCACCTCACCCAGCCGCCGAAAGGACAAATGAAAACACCCGAGCAGTTTTTACCGCCCGTCACAGCGCCGGAAAGTCATTCCTTTTGTCATTACTTTTTGTTGGTGTTCAATTTGGACACCGCTTTGCGTATCTTGAGATGCGGGCACTCCCGCACCTGCTCGACGCGACGCATGGTGCTTTCGCACACGCCGAACTTGTTGAGCATCGGGCAGAACAGGCTGCACATGATTTGCTTGCTCATCGGCTTACACCAACTTCACCGGATGCGACTGATGCTCCAGCAAGCAGTTGCAGTCGTTCACCAACAATTCCACCGATACGGTCGGGATTTTTCCCGCCTCGTGTGTAAATACAATCTTGCGGCACTGCTTCGAAATATCCGTCCCATTGAGAATAATCTTGCTGGTTCGCGCTCCCGTCGTCTCAATGGACAGCTTTGCGAAATCCGATTCCTTATCTGTCATGCTTGATGTCTCCTTTCCCGTCCCAGCATATCGTTTATCGGGTCGCCATCTGCCGGGTCTTCCGGCGGCTTGGGTACAACCAAACGGCAGCGGCTGGAAATCGTCAAGCCCAGATCGGCTGCCGCGCGGCTGCACTGGTTGAAATACCGCGTCTGCGTCTTGGAGAGATCTTCGAGCAGCGAAATCGCCTGATTGGCGATCGCGCGGTTGACCTGCTCGGTCACCGCCAGATACGCCTGCTCGGCCAGCAGGTAGCGCGCCAGACAGTCGTAGTCGATCTGCGCAAGGATGCCGATTGAAATGAGCTGCTTTGCCAGCGACCGGAACTTCTTGTGCAGGCTTTCTGGCAGGTAGGCCGGGGGCTTTATCCGTTTGCCCTTCGGCTTCGGCGCTTTGACATCAGCCGCACGCCGCGCCTCGGTTTCCGCTTTGGTTAGATGCTTGCGGCCATTCAGCACCACCAGATCAGTCGGCTGTCTCGGCCCTGCCATCGGCAGCACCCCCTTCCAGCAGCACCGCCGCATGGCCGGTCATCTGCTCCCAGCGACCGAGGATCACATCGCAGTTATGCGGCGACAGCTCCATCGCCCGGCACTTGCGGCCGTAGGTCTCGGCGGCCAGCACCGATGTACCAGAGCCACAGAACGGGTCGAGCACGATCTCGCCCTTGCGCGTGCTGTTGCGGATCTGTCGCGCGAACAGCTCCACCGGCTTCATGGTCGGGTGCTCGGCGCTCTCCTGCGGCTTTTCGCAGAAAAACACGGTGCCCTGCCCGTCTCCACCGTACCAGCGGTGCGACGCACGCGCGTCCCATCCGTACAGACAAGGCTCGTAGTCGTCCGCCTTGATCTCACCGCCGAGACACGGCTCATGCTGCCAGTTGTAGTCCTGACGGCCCAGCACAAACTGGTTTTTGACCCACACGAGATAGGAATGGACAGACAAACCTGCCGTCTCGCACGCCGCGAGAAACGCCTGCGTGCTGGCCGCACCATACCAGATGTAGAACGCCGCGCCCGGCAGCAGCGCGTCGCGCGCCGCGCAAAATGCATCGGTCAGGAACGCCCGAAACCGCTCGGCGGGCAGATTGTCGTTCGCAATCGTCAGATGCTCGGACGTGCCGCCGTGGTAATCGACGTTATAGGGCGGGTCGGTCAACAGCAGCGCCGCCCGCTCGCCCTGCATCAGCCGCTGCATGTCCTCCTTCTTGGTGGCGTCACCGCACAGCAGACGGTGTGTACCCAGCTGCCACAGGTCGCCCGGCTTGCACCGGTCAATTTCTGAACCCCCGTCGAGGACTCCGGGTGCGGCGTCACGCGCCAGCGCATCGGATAGGCGGTACTCGCCGAAACCGGTCAAGCGCAGATCAAAGCCCGCGTCGAACAGCTCCTGCAGACAGGCGTCCAGCAAGTTGTCATCCCAGCGGGACTTTTCCGCCAGCCGGTTGTCTGCGATCATGTATGCCTTGCGCTGCGCGGCCGTCAAGTGCTCAACGTAGACGCACGGAACAGATGAGACGCACTCGGCCAGCGCGGCCTCAACCACCGCATGTCCCGCGATAATGTTGTGATCCTGGTCAATCAACACCGGCGACACCACGCCGAACTCGCGCAGGCTGGCACGCAGCTCGCGGATCTGCCGCTGGGTATGTATCCGCGGATTGCCCGCAGACGGAATGAGCGCCGATGGGTCAAGCAGCTCCAGTTTGGTTGTCGTTTGCATGTATGTCACCTCGCTTTTACCCACTATGGGTGAATGGTTGACCACGGTTTTTTGTCCGTGGGGAAAAAATCTTACGCGGAGGGGGGCCTGCGGTCTTCCGCCCCCTGCCCCGAAACTTTCTTGGGGTGGGGGGAGGTTCGGGAAATCCACGGATTTCCCGCCGGATTCGCGCGCATCCTGCCCGCGCCGCGCCTGTCCGAGCGTCCAGCCAGTCAGCGCTTTCGACGCGCTGCTTTTGCCCGGCTTTCCGCGATGGTTTTGGCACTGTGGCACGAGTGGCACAGGCTTTGCAGATTGGTCGAATCGATAAACTTCGACCAGTCGCCGTCGTGCGGTTCGACATGGTCAACGTCGGTCGCGTACACCCGCAGGCCGCGCTTGGCACAGTCCCGGCAGAACGGCTCGCGTGCCAGCTGTTTGGGCCGAAGCTCATCCGTCCAGATGCGCAAGCTGTACCAACGGCGGTAGCTTTGGCTCTTTTCGCTGCGCCGCGCCGATTCTGGCGGGCGGTGCTTGTCGCAGTAGCCGCTGCGCACCAGCGTCGTGCAGCCCGGATGCAGGCACGGTCGCAGGGGTTTACTTGCCACGACGGTCACCCCGCATGGTGCGGATCGCCGACACGCCCTCGTAGATCATGCCGTCCAGCACGCCAACACGGTGCCACAGCCGACAGCGCAGCTCGGCACACGGTTCGGCCTTAGCCTGTTCCCGGAGAGCGTCGCGCCGCTGGCGCAGCGGGACGAGATTGCGCTCATACTCGTCTGCGATCTCGGCAATAGTTTTCATGGCACGCCCTCCTTTCGGGCAAATAAAAAGCGCCGACCGACCACACCCATTTCCGGGTTTGGTCAATCGGCACTTGGCACTTTGGCACTTGGCACTGGTGGAATATTCACGTATAACTGGCGCTTACAAGCTTTGCATCGTTGCGGCAGATTGTGCGCCGTGGTGTCCGGTTCAACCGGGAAAAGTTTCTTGCCACAATACGGGCAGCAGTACCAACCGTTCTTAATCATTGGCAACTCCTTATCTTTTAGTATACGCGTTTTTTCGATTTTGTCGAGGTGGTTTTAGCTTTTTCTCCATGCCCCTGTCATATGTTACAGACCATTCCAAGTCAGCAACTACGCGCGTGCGTGCGCGTAGATTTTCATTGTTTTCCCTCTTTGGTTTCTTCTTCGGCATCATGTACTTGAGATAGCGACAGGACGCATAATCATTTCGTTTGATGCCGCTGTCATCAATCACCTGCACGCCGGGCGGCGGGTCAATCATTGCCGCATCGTCTACCCATTGATATGTAACGGTTGGGCGCGCAAGGTTGCGGCTGCCGACAAACTGCTTTTTGCCGTTGAGACTGGCCTCCCGCCGCTCCTTGGTAAAGTAACCGGCCCAAACGTCATACCCGCGCTCCTCGATATAGTTGAGCTGGATGTCATCACCCCAGACCCACAAGGACTTGATCAGTTCAAGGTCACCGCCGATGGCGTTGAGGATCAGATGCACATGCGGCCGGTGGTCGCCGTGCCGCCCTTCGAGGATATAGATGTACTTTAGTTCCGGCAAGCCGCGCGCTTTTCGGTAGGCGCGCAGCTGGGCGAACACCTTGCCGAGCCGCCGCCGGGTGACTTGCGGACTGGCTGGAAGATCTTCGTCCCGATAGGTTAGCGAGAACACCAAATCGTCCGGCTCGAAATTCGCGGCCATCAGCAGCTCCAGCTTGCGCTGCGCTGTATTACAATTGGTCTGCGCGATCTGCCCGGCTGTCACCTCGCGGATGCGTTTGCGCTCTTGCTGCGTTGCGTTCGGTCGCGGTACGGTGTAGATCACATCCCACACCAAGCGCCCCGCGCGAATGGTTTTTCGTCGTTTCATTGTCCCTCCGTGTTCAAATTGGACACCGGTTGAAACGGGTGCAGGGAGGCCGCAGCCTCCTATACCCGTTTTGATGATTTTTCAGAATATCCGCAGATTTCGGATTTGTCAAGAGCGATTATTTTATTTACCCATGCAGGCCCACTTCAATACAGCATTTTCATTCCGCTCTCTCCATTTGTAAAAACAAATTCTCTTGAGCCGTATATATCGCAAATCGGTCTTCCTGCGCCTTGAAATAGTCGGAGTCAATCTCACACCCGACAAAATCAAGACCTGCATCATAAGCGGCGATACGGCTTGAACCGCTACCGAGGTGCGTGTCAAGAATTTTGTCGCCGGGCTTTGCGTACCGGCTGAATATCCATGCATACAGCGCAATCGGCTTTTCACATGGATGGATGCGAAATTGATGATTTTTCCCTTGCCGTTCCTGCCGCATTCCAGCCCACAAATACTTAAACTTTCTTACAGCTCCCGGAAAACTTGTCCATGCAAGTTCACAATCTGCATAATTCGTATCGCCATTGTTTTTATCCCACACAAGCCAACATGAAGCATTTTTGCCAAATGCAGCTATAAAGTGGTTTGCTCCCCAAATCACTTGATGTTTTGACACACGAAAGAGCTCCGCAAAATACTCCTCCGTTGGCGGATCATCACACACTGGTTTATAATCTATTCGTTTGGCTAACTTTGCACGGCTTCCAGACTTTGCACCATTTTCGCCTATACCGTACATAGGATCAACACAAGCTAAATCAAACGCCTTGTCCGGTAATGTCCGCATGTACTCCATGCAATCCATATTGTAAGCCATGTTCATTTAGTGGGTTTCGCCTCCTCTCTACTGATCCGCTCTAACTCGATCACCCACACCCAAGGGTTATCCTCCCAGTAGTACGGCTGCCTCTTAAATTTGTTCGGGTGCCTTTGGACTGCGTTATTCCAAACTTCAACAAACTTCGTGAACATCGGCCCTCTTAGGTCCATTCCTTCCATCTCGGCATCTTTCAGTGTCAGCTCTTGCAGACGCTCAACCCGCACACCGGTCACCCGCAGGAAGATGCGAGCAGCTTCGTGGGGCATATTTTCGTTCGGCCTCCATCCCGGCTTGCGTTGCGCCCGACGCATCATATCGTATCGGTCGGCTGAAAAATGAATATCTGCATACGAACCATCGGCCTTATACTGGACACGACCGCTCCCGACAATATTGGACAAGTAGTCAACTCGAAATGTCTCCCGCACCCAAAGCATGTCACTGGGCTGGTATGGCGCGCGATTATACAGGCTATGCCCAAGCATCACAGGAACGGACAGCACGCTGTCGCTCCACGCTGCGCCACCCAGTTTCCAAAGATGGCCGTCCAGCACCGGCTGCGGCTTCACCACCCGCCGCGTAACCGTCTTTCGACCTTCCAGCAGCGCGCGCACCATTTCGGTGTTAAACAGAATTGGCTTTAGGCTCATTTCATTTTCACTCCCATCAACTTCGCCCACTGCTTATTCGCGGCGCGAGACTCAGCCAGCGCAGCATCGGCCTGTTTCAAAACGTCCATCGGTACATCCGTGAGCGGCATACCCTCATACAGTTTCATCAGTTCAATATACCGCTGGGATGCGTCGCGTGCGGTTTTCACCAGCTGATCCGCACGGTCAAACCGCTCCTGTTCTTTTTCATATTCCAGATCTCTGAGTGCAAGGCGCAGATTGCGGTCGGACAAATCATATTTACACATCGTTTTGATGATCCAGAGTAAGTCAGCCTTTGTGCAGTCGGACAGCTTCATTTACTACCCTCCTCCGGCGGCAGCTCGGCCGACCACCAGTACACCGTAATAGTCATCGGGCAATCCGGCATCTCAGGCATACACCATTTACCATCACGATAGACATAAACCGAAAGATAGCCGTTAGATTTGCTCACCAACACCTTCTGCCCCTCTTCTGGCTTCTCGGCCGGGTACGGGTGCCAGACCGGCGCGGGCTGCGGGGCGGCTGCCTGCTGCACCGGCTCGGTATACGCCTCATCGTCCGGGTGGATCGTCCAGCGGACAACCTCATCCCACGACACTACCGAATCGTCGATTTCGCCGCCGAGGAATTTTCCCTCATCGGTAAACCCGTCTTTGTCCTGCGCAATGATGCGCGCACCGTCCGGCGGCTGCACATCAGGCGAAAACCACGCCGCACACGGCAGACCCGTTTCCTTGCCCGTGACGATGATCTTGTCATGCGCTTTGATCTCGCTTTCCGAGATATGCGGCGTTTCCGACTTTGGCTCGGCGACCGCCTGCTGCATCTGCTTGTCCAGCTGGCGCAGCGCCTGCGCCTCGGGCGCGGAATCTTCCTCGGGCGGTGCGATCTTGCCGCTCTCCACCATGCCGCGCAGCCGCTGCACAATCTGCGACCACGACAACTTGCCGTGAAACGGTTTTTTGACTTCCAGCCCGCTGATTGTGAGGACATACTGCACGCCTTCCGAATCGCCGCCCATGTATCCGCGAAAAACCAGCGCATCCTTGACTTCCTCTATCAACCATCTCACCGTCATGAACTGGCTGTCATGCAGAACGCGGTACAGCGCGGCTTCGTGTCCTTGGGCAATATGCCGCAGCAGGAACGCATCGACCACGCCGTCCGACACTGTCGGCTTATCTCGCGCGGCCTTGACGTCCTGCGCGCGGACGGTCTCGCCGCGTGCGAGCCGCTGCTCGAACTCCTCTTGTACCTTCTTGGAGCTGTGCGCCAGCTCATCCGCGACCGACTCGCCGATCTGTTCGCGCCGCAGCGCGTCCAGCAGCGCGGGCGACAGATTTTTATGGATGTACTGCATACGGTGGACGGCGGACGCGCTCTCATTCGTCTGCTCCGCGAGGTGGTCACGCAGGCGGCCGGGTAATTCTACGCCGCGCTCCTTCATGCTGCGCAGCGCCTTCTCCAGACGGATCACGGCCTCCATCTTTTCGTAGTAGGTCAGCTCGCGGCTGGTCAGGTTGGACTGGATCAGCGCGACCATTTCGCTGTCCTCGCCGTCGTAATTTTTGATGATGCAGGGCGCGTCCTTACGTCCCAGTAGCTCCAGCGCCTTGCGGCGGCGGTGTCCGGCAACAATGCGGTACTTGCCCTCCCCTGCTGCGCACACGGTCAGCGGGCTGTACAGCCCGTTCAGCTCGATATCGTCTGCCAACTCCTGCACATCCTCGACTGTGAAAAAGTTATGTTCGTTCACAATCAGCTGCGACAGCGGGATCTGGACGACCTGCATGTCGGACGTGTCCAATTTGAACACATCATGCGCGACCATCGCGCCGACGTTAACTTTCCGCGCCATCTGCGCCACCTCCCAGATACTCACGTACCCACGCGCGGTAGTCGCGCGCGGCGGCCGAGGTCGGCGACCACTGGCAGACCGGCTCACGCGCAAACGTGCTTTCGTCCACCTTGTCCGTGCGGCGGATGCGGGTCTGGAACACCGGCACGGGACAGTGCTCCCGCAGCCAGTCCTCGCCCTGCCGAACCACGTCCGCGTTGTGCCACATGGTCAGCAGTACACCCACCTGCACCGCGCCGTTGACGCGCCGGATGCTGTCAATCTGGCGCAGCAGCTCGGCCATGCCGTCGATCTCGAACGCGCCCGGTTTTACCGGAATAACGATATCGCTCGACGCTGCCACCGCGCTGATCGACGCGACCGAGAACGCGGGCGGGCAGTCGATCACAAGATAATCATAGGCATCGTCCTCGATGACTGCGTCGCGCAGGTCGGTAAGTACGCGCAGCGCACGGTCGCGCGGCGTGCCGCCCTGCACATCGTCCGGCAGGCTGCCGTCGAGGTCGAGCGCCGCGAGCGACATGTCCGCCGGAATGACGTCCAGCCCGCGGTAAATCGTGTGCTGGATAAGGTCGGCATAGCACAGGCACATGCCCTCAAACAGGTCGGCCAGCGTGCCCGGCTCGGCCGGGATGCGGTAAAACCGCGAGGCGTTGCCCTGATGGTCCGCGTCGATCAGCAGCACGCGCGCATTGTACTCGGTGGCGAGGATCGCCGCGAGGTTGACTGCCGTCACCGTTTTGCCGACGCCGCCTTTCAAATTCACAATGCTGATGGTTTTCATTTGACTTCACCGCCTTCCTGCCGTTTTGCCGTCTCGAGCACCGTCCCGTCGGCACAAACACGACCAACCCAAGACAACAGCACATTCCCGTCCCCAATACGCCCGTATGTGTTATAGAGCGCGGCGAGCAGCTCGATCAGGTCGCCTTCAAACTCTATTCCCGTCTTTGCATCCACATTGACGGATACAAACGGGCCGATTACTGCTGCTTTCAGCATGGTTCGTCCTCCCCATATTCCCGGTCGTATTCCTCCGGCGTTATCAGGCGGCAGTCAGCCGGGGTGTACAGCTTGTCAAGGCAGGTCAGCCGCAGCACTTCTTCCACCTTGATCTCCTTCATGAAATCTCGGTATTCTGCGCCGGTCATTTCCTCGGCGTCCTCGTTGCCCAGCGTCAGGCAGACGCCCGCCGGGAACGGTGTGCCCAAATCATCTTGCCCGAGGCCTTGCACCTCAAGGCAGAGACGAATCTTTTTCATCTTGCTCATGTATATACCTCCGTTTTCGTCACGCGGATGCGTCGTTTTTCTTCTCCATTTTCTTGATCTGCCGGGCGGCGGCAAGCTGCCCGTCCATGTATTCCGCAAAATTCTGTGTCGAGCCGTCAAACGCGAGCGAAAAGTCTCCCAGCCGTCCCTCTTTGTTCTTGAGCACCCGCAGCTTGCGGTCATCCATGGGCGCGTCCTCGTCCGGGTCGATGTACAGCGCAAGCACCGCGTCCGCGTCCTGCTCGATCTGGCCTGACTCACGCAGATCAGCCAGCGTAGGTGTCGCGTCCGCGCGATCCGTGCTGGCGCGGTTGAGCTGACTGAGCGCCACGACCAGAATGCCGTGCGCCTGCGCCATCTCGTGCAGCGCAAGCGAAATGTTGGTCACCTGTTCGGTGCGGTTTCGACCGGCCGCACGAATGAGCTGCAAATAGTCGACGAACACGACCCGGTGCTGCCGCGCCAGCGCGGTGGACAGAATATCCTGCACGCCCCAACCGGACGCAGGAATCAGTTCCAGCTGGATTTCCGTGACATCCTTTTTCCACTTAACCGCGCGTTCCCACTCTTCAGGCGTCATTTCGCGGCGGTTGATATGGCCGAAGTCGATGATACAGCGGCTCGCAACCAATCGGTTGGTCAGCTTGGCGGTACTGGTCTCAAGACTGTAAAAGCCGACCTTGTCCTGCCGCCCCATGTGTGACGCCATCTGCAAGGCGAGCGCGGTTTTGCCCGCGGACGGCCGCCCGGCAACGATCACGAAATCGCCGTAATCTGTATACAGCCGTCGGTCAAGCTTGTCAAAGCCCCAGCTGATGAAGCGGCGCTTCTCGCCCTGCTCGCTGAAAAACTGCACAAGAGCCTGCTGCATGGTCACGACCTGTGTGCGGTTCTTTTCGCTCAAAATCTCGCCTGCCTGTCCGAGCAGATCGCGCGCCTTGTCGCTTGTGCGCACCTCTGCAAGCTCGGCGGCGAGTGCCTGTAGCCGGGTGACGCGCGTCTGCTCCTGCATGGCGGATATGTAAGTGCGCCAGCCAAACGAAGTCGGTGTGATGTCCATGCACTGCATCAGCAGGTCGTTATACTCCGCGCCGCACAGGCCGCGGATCGTGACCGCGTCCACCGGCCGCCCGGCGCCAAACAGCTTGACCGCGGCATTGTACACCGTGCGCAGCTCGGGAACGGTGAAGTCCTCCGGCCGCGTGCGGTACAGCAATTCGCCCGCAATCGACGGGTCAACCAGCAGACAGCCGATCACGCTGTATTCTGCATCGAGTGTCGCTTTTACCAATGCTCATACCTCCGTTCCTCTTTGGTCGGTGCAGACGATTTGGGCGGCGTGGCGCTGCCGCCGTACTTGCCCTCGAGCACCTTGACAATGTTGTTCTCGTCCAGCAGCCAGTCGAAGTCAACGCGCCAGCCTGTCTTGTTTTTGCCCCGGCAGAACTCGCTCGACTGCGCGATGCGGAATGCGTTCTCCAGCTGCTCAGGCGTGATGCCTTTCTTGAACAGCGCGCGCACACTGCGCTGCCGCTTGTCGGTCAGTCGGATGCAAGGCGGCAGATCAACGCAAATCTGATTGTACAGCTCCATGGCCTGCCGCGGCGTCAGCTTATTTTCCTGCTGCCCGTCCTTATTTGCGTCTTGCTTATTCTTATTTGCCTGTAGTACTATATGTGTCTTATATTGTTCATCTAATGTTTCCCCCGTGGGGGACAGGTTGTCCCCGTGCGGGGACACCGTTTCACCGCTGGGGGACGGGGGTGCGTCCCCGGTGGGGGACACCGTTTCCCCCGTGGGGGACACCGTTTCCCTGAACGGGGAAACGCCTATTTTTTCCGCAATCACCGTGTAAGACAGCGTCGTGTCCTTGGGGTCTTTGGAGAGCTTGGCGGTCAGGATCAGACCAGCGTCGCGCAGTCGGTTGACCGTGTTTTCGAGCTCCCTCTTCGTCCACGGGAAAATGCGAGTCAGGCCGCGCAGGCTGTTGTACGACCAGTACCGCCCCTCGTGGTAGTTATGCTCATTGGCCGCGTTTTTCTCGCACCACGTCCAGAGCGCATACAGGAAGATCGCCTCACGGTCGCCGCCGATTTTCTCATCCCTTAGCCAGCGGCTCAGTTCGGTGTTCAGGATAAAGTTCACGCATTGCCGCCTCCCTTCTCGGACAGAACGCGCAGCACCGCTATCAGCTCGCGCAAGGCGTCGCATAGGTTTTCCAGCTCGACAGCCATCCCCTGCGCGGCACAGTCACAGCGGGGCCGCGCCTGTATCACGCCCATTTTACGCAGCACATACAGCCGATCTTGCACATCTTTCCTTCTGTTCCCTATTTTGTCGGCAATCTCTCCGATGTTCAGTCCTTGCTTATAGAGCATAGCGAGACGTTTGTCCTGCGTTTTTGTCCACACATGATGCGTAGGAATCTGGACAGTGCGAACTGACGAATGCTTTTCCCATGGTTTCCTTACTGGCAATCCGAGCGCACGCTGTATATCCTCCACGTTACAGAAATATAACCCAGCCAATACATAGACCTGCTCATCAGGATCAGCAGCACGACGGTAACTGTCGCGAATCTCAGCCAGTGTTTTCGGCGAAAACGTTCTCACCTGCGCCACCGCCTTTCCATCGGTTGGGTGAGCCTGTCCACCAGCATGCCAAGGGCGAGGCAGGCGCAGCCCACCCCGAGCATGGCAAGGATGGCGTAGATCATACCGCCACCTCCCCCGCTAACGGCTCTCGCAGTTCTGTTTCCGCCCGCTCAATCGAGCTGCGCAAATGCGTGACAAATCAGTCCCACAGCAGTAGTTGCGCGGCCAAATCAAAGGATAGTCCCATTTCCGCAGCTAACGCCGCAACGCGCGGCTCCAGATCCTCCGGGATCTCAAATTTCACCTCTACGAGTTTCATGTTTTCCTCTTTCCCCCGGCGCGGCCCTCTTGACAGCGCCGGGCTTTTCCGGTATCCTTTAAGTACAGTTATTTGATTTGCGCTCAGTCGCGGTTGCCGCCGCACTGGGCGCTTTCCTTTTGCTGTTTTGCCATTTCCGCGCGCATGAAGATATTCGCGGCGACCTCCTTCATGTGATCGACGCACTTCTTGTGCTCTTCGACGTTGGACTTAGGAACGGTATCCTCGGTATCGTAGATCTGGCAGACAGCTTTGCGGCCGCTTTTCAGCGTGAATTCCTGCTCCATGACCAGCCTGCGTGTTTTGTTTGCCATAAGCGCACCTCCTCTGGGTATTGTATTCATCATGGCTTGGTCACTTTTCCACTTGCGTCAGACTGGCGATCCACGCCATTTCGGTCAAGTAAGCCCGGCGCAGCATACGCCCAAGAATGGCCTGAAACTTTGGGAACTCCTCGTCGTCAATCTTGCGGTCGAGCGCGATCCGCGCCAGCTCGTATGCGTCCCGGCGCTCTTGTTCCCTGTCTTCGGCCTCTAAGCCTACCTCGAGCGCCAGCTGCTGCAATTCCACATCGCTCTCCGGGCGATGCCATACACAGCCCAACGGACAGCGGTTGCAATAATACCCATGCAGCCATGGCGCACGGTACACTTCAGCCATCTGCGCCACTTTCTCCGGTGACGGCTCCCGGCTCTCCTGCTCAATATCCTGCAAACACCGCACCGACCAGCCCAAACGCTCCGCTGCGGCTTCCTGCGTCAGACCCGCACCCTCACGGGCAGCCTGATACTTATTCTGGTATTCCTTCATCGTGGTGCTTCCCTCCTTTTCGTGATATAATGCGGGCATAGTAGATCAATCCTTGCTTTGCGGCTCAAACCCACCGAATGACGGCCCGGACTCCAAAAGCCGCCGGATATAGTCCACCACAGCAATCGCTTGAAGGTGGGTAAAGCCTGCGCTTTTCGCCTGCTCCAGCAGCGACTGCGCGATCAGTGCGACACGATCACGGCCTGCCGTATCCAGCAGCGCGTTTCGCTCAGCATGCGACAGCTCGAGCTTCATGCCGCATCAACCTTCCTCTCCAGTAAGACAGCTCCTCTTCCATAAAGGCTGGGTTATCCGAGATCCAAGAAACCACTTCCAACATAACAAGAGTTTCTTCATCAGGTACATCCTCAAGAATATCAGCTATCCCCTGCATAATCTCAAACACATCTTGCGAGGGATAAGTGTCCCCACCATTTCTTTCGACCAGCTCCATTTCGACTGCTTCCTCAACGTGTTCACCGTCGCACAGCAGATCATACAGATCGTACATTTCCTTCGGGTGCGCAGCGCAAACGCCCAGTGCGTAATCTTTCATTGCACTCATGATTTTTCTTCCTTTCCAGTTTCTCTATTGCGGTAGATTAAACACTCATATAGAACTGCGCGCCGTAACCTCTCGATAAGGGCTATTGCCTGCACTTCTGAAATCTCTTTATCTCGAAATGCAGTCATTAGAGGTTTGGCTACTGATGACTGAATCTCTTTCGGAATAGTGTTACAGATTTCGATAATATCACCATCCGTTAGCTCAATTCGCATTATCTGTCTCCTTTCTGGCGTTTTTCTTTTCCCTGTGGTAAAATTCAGGGGAAAGGTGTGATTATATGCTTAGCAAAGACTCGCGCAAGATTCTCAAGCATTTCGTATGTCATAAGCCTAACTACATTTTTGTCGATACCCTGCAAGCTGAATTGCCAAACATAGATATTAGCTATCAGATTGACTATCTTTATCCACAATATTTAGATCGTTCCATGCAACAGCATCCAGATCGAAATGAACTGGTTGGCGTTTACCGCATTAACCCAGATGGCGAGGCAGCATTGGAAGAACGTTATGAAATGGAATTGCGCTACAAAATTACAACCGGCATTGCCGTTGCTGCTCTAATCGTTGCTATTATTGCATTATTCGTGTAATCAACGAAACACTCGAAAGAAGTAGAGCGACAATAGATAGTCCCAGCGGGAAAAATGGATGCTTGTATGGTGCATCTTCAATTTCCTCGAGAATTTTACTGATGAGTTTCTTCATTGCTTCTCACCTCCATTCCGTTTGCTTCACGCTGGCGGCTACCCCGCCTCCTTTTCCGGCTCGTCCGCGTACAGCTCGTCGATCGTGCAGCCGAGAAAGGCCGCAAGCTCGGGCATCACCTGACAGGGTGGATACACACCATCCTGCTCCCATCTGACGACCGTCGGCTGAGATACACCAAAGTGCGCCGCAAGCTCGATCTGCTTGATGCCGCGCTCTTCGCGGTATCGCTTGATGGTTTTCATGTTATTCACCCCTTTCCGTTCCATGTATTACCACCGCTATTGCGTTTATTGCATTAATTAAATCTTTCCTGCCAGAAATGTCCGCAGCAGCGGCATGGCTATTGAAGCAATTAGCGCAATGATCGAAATACCCAACGGAAAATATGGATGCTTGTACGGTGCATCCTCAATTTCGATGCGAATCTTCTCAAGGAATTTCTTCACCCTCTCACCTCTTTATATCAAGTTTACTTATATTTTGTGATTCATATTATATATCAGCTATCTTGATATGTCAATCTATTTTTTCAATTTTGCAAAATAAGTCTGTTTGTGTATCAATTTTTCTGATATTATGTAAATGGTGATAATATGAATCGCATTAAGGAACTCCGCAAGGAAAAAGAACTCAAACAAGTTGAGTTGAGCAAAATACTCGGTGTCAGTCAAGCAGCTCTTTCGGGATATGAAACCGGAAACTATCAGCCTGACAATGATATACTGATAAAATTGGCCGATTATTTTGATACGACTGTGGACTACATTCTCGGTAATACCGACATAAAAAAAGCGCCCTCCTACGAGGACGCGGGTTTGAGTTCAGACGAAGCTGAACTATTGGTTGATTTTAGGAAACTGACGGACGATCAGAAGGCATTCGTTCTTCAGGCCGTGAAAGCAGAAGCGATTCGCAGAGCTGGCGAGCAAAAGAAATAAGCGCCTCTTCATCCTTGCTGGAGCGTATCACTTCTAAAAGTTCTTTTTCGTATTTCATCGCTCACCCTCCAAAAATCGAACAAGTGTTTGTTTTTTAATAATACACCACATCTTGGGTTTTGGCAAGGGCAAATCAATATATTGCATATCATCAAAATATTGGTGTTCAATTTGGACACCTAAAGGGGTTGAAATCCTTGTGTACACTGATAGTTATTGTTATTGTTGCTCTTTTCATCTGGGGCATCGTCAAGGGTATCCGAGAACAACGCCAGTATGACGCAATTCCTATCCCAGACTTTCCGCAAACCAGTAAAGATGGCACAAAGCTGATGAGAACGATGGAGTTTACTCTGTCTGGCGTTAACCATGTTCACGATGGCTCTGACCCGCAAAAAGTGATTAACCGTAACATGAAAGGCCAATGGCTGACTTTGCAGGCTGACCCAAAGAATAAGTATGACGGAACAGCTGTCAAGGTTCTATATAATGGTCAATACATTGGCTGGCTTCCCGCCAGTAATATTTCTTTATCTGAACGCGATGTAAAAGACATGATTTTCAAGCGATTGACACACGGACTTGAAGTGTTGGCACGCTTTGAGCATACGACGTTCATCCAAGTAGGTGGCTGGGATCTGGACGAGAACGATCCAAAGCTGAGTGATTACGAGTTTACCAGTGCGGTAATCACCTGTGCTGTGTATGAATTACCAAACGGAAGATACCCAAAATAAAAAACGCCCGCCCCAGTGGTGACACACCGGAACGGGCAAAGATGGAGTGCTTCACACAATTCTCCAACAACATTATACAAGATTGGCTTATTTTGTCAATCCGTAGGGGGAATATCTTATGGATCAGGATTATCGTATGTTTACCGGTCCCGCTGAACTGCACAAAGCCATCAATACGCTGCGCGGCATTGTCGCAGGCATTGCCACCGACGCCACCGTGCAATCCGACGAAATCGCAGAGCTTGCGCATTGGTGCTCGCTACATGCGCCGCTGCGAGATAGACATCCCTTTTCCGAAATCATCCCCATTGTTGAAAATGCGTGCGCTGATGGTATGATTACTGATGAGGAAGCAAAAGACATTCTGTGGGTGTGCAGTAGTTTTGCTTCCAGCGGAAAATATTACGATGAGATCACCTCGTCGATCCAATTTCTTGCCGGCATGATCCACGGCATGATGGCTGACAATGAATTAGGTGATGCCGAAATCAAAGCATTGTATTCATGGATTAACGCCAATGACTTTCTGGCTGGTACATATCCCTTCGATGAAATCAACAGCCTGCTTTCTTCCATTATGGCTGACCATAAGATCACAGAGGAGGAACGCAATACACTGCTGGCTTTCCTAAGTACGATTATCGAGTTCAAAGATTCGCTGAACCTTACCGAACAGGAATATGTCAATCTGCGTGAGCAGTATTGCGTTGCCGGTATCTGTGCGTCCTGTCCCGAGATCACCTTCCAAGATAAATCATTCTGTTTTACCGGCGAGTTCAATCGCGGTCAACGAAAAGACCTTCTCGAAAAGGTAACCGAACTGGGCGGAAAGGCAAAAAAATCTGTTTCCAGCAAAACCGATTACCTTGTCGTCGGCAACTCCGGCAACCCGTGCTGGGCATATGCCTGCTATGGCCGGAAAATCGAAGAAGCGATGAACCTACGCAAGCAAGGCGCCCATGTTGTCATCGTAAACGAGAACGACTTCTGGGATGCCGTTGATGATGCCGAAGCCGGTATCCTTTAAAACCCCGCAGACCACAACCGAACACCGTTTTGTTGTGGTCTGCATTTTTACACCCGATTGTACCGAACAAATGTTCTGTTTTTATCCATTTTCCCGCCCCATATACTGAAAAAGGTGATTTCATGGCATATCTAATCTATTTGAGAAAATCGCGCGCGGACGCCGAAGCCGAAGCCCGCGGCGAGGGCGAAACCCTTGCCCGGCATCGTGCCGCGCTGCTCGCACTCGCGCGCCGCATGGGGCTGGAGATCGGCGGGATCTATGAGGAGATCGTCTCAGGCGAAACCATCGCCGCCCGGCCGCAGATGCAGCGGCTGCTGACCGAGGTCGAGGCCGGTCAGTGGGACGGCGTGCTGGTCATGGAAATCGAGCGTCTCGCCCGCGGCGACAGCATCGACCAAGGCATCGTCGCGCAGGCGTTCAAATACTCGGGCACACGCATCATCACCCCGGCCAAAACCTACGACCCCGCCAACGAATTCGACGAGGAATACTTCGAGTTCGGCCTGTTCATGTCGCGCCGCGAGTATAAGACCATCAAGCGCCGCATGATCGCGGGGCGCATCGCCTCGGTCAAAGAGGGCAAATACATGGGCAAGACTGACCCCTACGGCTATTTCCGTGTCAAGGTGCGGGATGGCAAAGGCTACACGCTTGAGCCAAACCCACCGCAGGCCGCAATCGTGCGCGAGATCTTCGACTTGCGCCTGCAAGGTGTCGGCTGCTATGTCATTGCCTGCCGTCTCAATGCACGCGGGGAATGCACTTCTGCCGGTGTCGCGTGGAGCGCCCAGTCGGTGCGCAACGTGCTGCGCAATTGCCTGTACGCGGGCTATGTGACATGGGGACGCAAGGCCGCGCAGCCTACCGTGCGCGACGGCGTGCTGACCAAGCCGCGCCGGTATGTGGATGACTACGTCAAGGCGCGCGGGCTGCATGAAGCGCTCGTCAGTGATGAGGATTTTGATACCGTGCAGCACCTGCTGGACAACACACCCGGCCTGCCGCTCAAGAAAAACCACGAACTCAAAAACCCGTTTGTCGGCCTGCTGTACTGTGCCAAGTGCGGCCATGTGATAACATACGGCGCACCGGCCGCTGCCCTGCCCTGCACCGGCCGGCTGGACTGCCGCTGGGCAGACTGCAATAATGTCAGCTCATTCTGCGCCGACGTGGAGGACGCGGTGCTGCACGCGCTGCGGCTATGGCTGGCCGAGTACGAGGTGGACATCGACCATCAGAATACAGTCGAACGCGAACTGGACGCACGCGCCGCGCAGGCGCACGAAGAGATCCGCGCGATCCACTCCGCCCAGCGTAAGCTGCGCGCACAGCTTGACCGCGCCGCCGAGCTGGTCGAGCAGGAGGTTTACACGCCGGAATATTTCGTTTCCCGCCGCCGCCAACTGGATAGCCAGCTCGCTGAGTTGGATCGCGCACTCGCCAAGGCCAGCGCCCGTGCGCTGACGATCGACCAAGAGCGCCGCGGCGCGCCTGCCATGCGGCCGCGTCTGGAGCATGTGATCGAAGCCTATCCCAACGCCGCGACCGCACGGGAACGAAACGACCTGCTGAAAAGCGTGGTCAGCCGCATCACATACGAAAAAAACGCCGCCGAGCGCAGTGCTGGCGACGCAACCATCTATATCCAGATTGAACGGCGGTTTGAATAGCAAACCTTGGCCGGTCAATCATATGTATCATAAAATAACTTATTCATAGGTCATAATAAGTACATCGTCCGCCGCCGCGCCGAGTGCGGCATAGTTATGCGACTCGTACAGCAGCCCCGGTTGGTCGGCCGAGGTCTTGGGTGCAAGCGCAACCATCACCGTCAGTCCGGACGGCTCCAGCCGCGCGCGCACCGCGCGGACAAAGTCGGCGTAGGCCGCCGCGTCCTCGGATGGAATATACTCAAAGTCAATGTCCACGCCCGCGAAGCCCTGCGCCGCAATGGTTTGCGCCAGATTCTCAATCAACGCGCCGCGTGCTACCGGGTCGCGCAGCAACTGCTGTGCCCGCTCACCCGAAAACTGACCGTCCTCACCGAGCGTTGTCAGCACCAGCAACGGCAGTACCCCGTATTGCCGCGCCATGCGCGTGAGCGTTTCCGCATTCTGCGGCAAAATACGGCCCAGACTGTCAAATCCATAGGAAAACACCGATAAGTACGTCAAATACGGCAGCGTTTTGCGCAAAATCCGCTGGTCGATATTGGGATACGCATAGCCGTTGACGGCAAATGTCCCCAGCTTTGCCCCATAGGAAACCACCAGCGTCTGCCCCGGCCAGATACGATCACCGCCACCCAGCTGCGGATTGTTTTGCAGCAGTGCCAGTACGGTTGTGTCGTGCTGCGCGGCGATGCCGGAAAGCGTCTCTCCTTGCCGAACGGTATGCACCTGCATCGGCTGCGGCACAACAATCGTCTGCCCGGGCGTTAATCGGTACGGCTCATGCAGCTCATTCTGCTGAATCAGCAGCTGCAGCGGCGCATGGTACATCTGGGCGATACGATACAGCGAATCCCCCGGCTGAACAACATGAATCACCATAGAAAAACCACCTTTCTCCCCAGTCTATGCCGCATACCATCTGTCCGTGACCATCCGCAGGCATACAAAAGCCGCCCGACGTACCAAACGCCGGGCGGCTTATCACACTGTTATTTGTCGTGCTCTTTGGGAGGCGTAGCGGTATGACAGCCGCAGCTGCCGCTGCAGCCTGCGCAGCCACCGCCGCAGCCGCTGCAGCCGCCCGTCTTGGACTGGCGTACCACCGACCGCGCGGCGAAAAATACCAGCAGCGCCACCAACAGACCTACGATCAAGGTTGACATCTGTTTCGCCTCCTTTGTATTCATTGTAAAACAGAATTTCTCTGCGGGCAAGCCCCAAATCAGCTGTTTGCCTGCACGCTCATGCGGCGCAGGTTGGCCGTGTCATCCGCAGCTGCCGGCTTGCGAAGCAGCAGATAAACCATCAGCGCAAGCACCAGAACCGCCGCCACCGTACCGGGGCCGAACGTCACCTCACCGGTAAGCAGGCCGCCGAACTGATAGACCATCAGCGCCACGCAGTACGCAAACACGCACATATAGCCAATGGCAAACACAGTCCACTTGGCGTTGTTCATCTCACGCTTGATAGCGCCCATCGCTGCAAAGCACGGTGCGCAAAGCAGGTTAAAGCACATAAACGAGAACGCGCTGACCGTGGTGAAGGAAGCCGCGAGCAGGCCCCAAATCTCCGCGCCGTCCTCGGCCACCTCGGCAAAGCCGTAAATCTGACCGAAGGTAGCGACTACGTTTTCCTTGGCAATCAGACCGGTGACCGACGCGACCGAGTTCTGCCATGTGCCCCAGCCGAGCGGCGCGAACAGCGGCGCAATCGCACTGCCGATGGCGGCAAGCGCACTGTTATTGATATCGGAAACCGCGCCAAACGCGCCGTTTTCCCAACCATATGTCTGCAAAAACCACAGTACGACCGTGCTGAGCAGAATGACCGTGCCGGCCTTCTTAATAAACGACCAGCCGCGCTCTCCCATCGAGCGGAGCACATTGCCCGCCGTCGGGGTGTGGTAGCTTGGCAGTTCCATGACAAACGGCGCCGGCTCACCCGCGAACATCTTAAACTTCTTGAGCATGATACCGGACAGGATAATCGCCATCACACCGATAAAATAGGCCGAGAAGGCCACCCAGCCCGCGTTATCGAAGATCGCGCCCGCAATCAGAGCGATTATCGGCAGTTTCGCGCTGCACGGAATGAAGGTCGTGGTCATAATGGTCATACGGCGGTCGCGCTCTTGCTCAATCGTGCGCGAGGCCATGATACCCGGCACGCCGCAGCCCGTGCCAATCAGCATCGGGATAAAGCTCTTGCCCGACAGGCCAAACTTTCGGAAAATACGGTCCATGATGAAGGCCACGCGCGCCATATAGCCGCAGTCCTCCAAAATGGCGAGGAACAGGAACAGCACCAGAATCTGCGGCACAAAGCCGAGCACCGCGCCGACACCGGCGACAATGCCGTCCATAATCAGGCTGTACAGCCAGTCCGCGATACCAAGGCCGCTCAGCGCACCGCCAATGAGCACCGGAATACCCGGTACCCAGATGCCATAATCCGCCGGGTCTGCCTCTTGCGCCGTCAGTGTTCCTTGAAATGCCGCAAAGTCCACCTGCTCGGTAGTGACTTTGCCGGTGTTCTCATCCTTAAATTCGGCGGTGCCGACGACATGCGCCGCATCGTCTGTGAGCGCTGCACCCGCCTGCTCAATAGCGGCGGTATCCGCCTCCTCGTCCGACAGCAGCGCAGTCAGTGTGGAAACATCCACCCCTTCACGCTCGGCCGCCCCGAGCCACGCATCCCGGCGGGTTACATCGTCCTGATACGCTGCGTCGGCTTCTGCATATGCGCCGCTGCCAATGCCAAACAGATGCCAGCCGTCGCCGAACACGCCGTCATTGGCCCAGTTGGTCAGCGCTGTGCCGACCGTGGTGACTGAAACATAATAGACAACAAACATCACCAGCGCGAAAATCGGCAGCGCCAGAATGCGGTTGGTCACAATACGGTCAATCTTGTCAGACGCTGTCATGCCGCTTTTCTTCTTTTTCACGCAGGACGTCACGACTTGAGTGATATACTGATAGCGTGCGTCCGTGATGATGGATTCCGCGTCGTCATCCAACGCATCCTCCACCGCGGTAATGATACTTTCCAGCTTTTCCACCGTGTCTTTGCCGAAGTGGAAACGAGCCAGCACCTTTTCGTCGCGCTCGAACAGCTTGACGGCGAACCAGCGGCGCTGATCCTCCTCGGTCACATCCGCGATGAGCGCTGCAATCTGGCCGATTGCCTGCTCAATGGTATCGGAGAACGCAGGTGCTGCGGGTTTCGCACCAGCGGCCACGGCACGTTTCGCCGTCTCGACCAGTTCCTTGGTGCCCTTTCCCTTGAGCGCGGTGGTTTCCACCACAGGCACGCCCAGTCCCGCGGACAGCTTTTCCGTATCAATCACATCGCCGCGCTTGGCGACAATATCCATCATATTGAGCGCCACAACCACCGGAATTCCCATTTCCAGCAGCTGCGTGGTCAGATACAGGTTGCGCTCGATATTGGCCGCGTCCACCAGATTGAGAATGGCGTCCGGCTTCTCACCCACCAGATAATCGCGGGTGATGACCTCCTCAAGCGTATATGGGGAAAGCGAGTAAATGCCCGGCAGGTCGGTGATGGAGACCTGCTTATCCGCCTTGTATCGGCCCTCTTTTTTTTCCACGGTGACGCCCGGCCAGTTGCCGACATATTGCGTCGAGCCGGTCAGGTCGTTGAACATCGTGGTCTTGCCGCAGTTCGGATTGCCGGCAAGCGCCAAACGAATCGACATGTTGTTGCCCCTTTCTCGAATTAGCCCTCGCTAACTTCTATGTAAAAAAACATTTATTCCACTAAAATTTTTTCCGCGTCCGCCTTGCGCAGCGAAAGCTCATAGCCGCGCACGGTCACTTCAATCGGGTCGCCCAGCGGCGCGACCTTGCGCACGAACACCTCCGCGCCGCGCGTGATACCCATATCCATGATGCGGCGACGGGTTGCGCCCTCACCCTCGACACGGCGCACGGTCACGGTTTTGCCGCAAGGTGTGTTTCTCAGATTGCCCATTGCTTTTCCCCCCTTACACCAGAATACGCGAGGCCATCTGCTGCGAGATTGCAACGCGCGTATCTTTCACTGACACAATAAGATTGCCCGCCAGCGAGGAAACGACCGAAATCGACGCTCCCTCGACAAAGCCGAGGTTTTGCAGGAACCGTCTGGTCTGGTCCTTTCCTCGTATCGCCTTAATGGTGGTCGCTACGCCGGTATCTACCAAAGTCAGCGGCATAATAACGATCCTCTCCTTCCTGATGCGTTTCATAGTTTCAAAGATGTGAGTTAGCATCTTCTAACCCTTATCTCATTTGCAGTTTACCACTGCTAACTCGAATTGTCAAGCGGCAGTTGGGAAGTTTGTCAAAACTAACCAATGCCCCGAAGTTAGCACGTGCTAATTTTTCCTTTTCCTCCAACAAGGAGGAAGCCTGCGGCCGTTGTTCCAGACAGCCGCAGGCTCATGTTACAGGATACCATACGGTATCCCCTTTGGGGTTTCCCCCGGGACAAGAAAGGATATTTGTATCATAACCGTCGCCGTCGCGGCGGGTATGACCGGAGTGATTTCGTTTGAAGCGTACAGCTTCAAACGAGAGGGATTTGCCGCGCAAGGCGCGGACGAATCCAACAATCAATGATTGCGCGCCGCAAGCGGCACACAACATTGATTCCTTGTATCAAAACGCACGCACATGTCGCGCGTTTTGATGATTTTCTGCAAAATTTGCAGAAAATCTATCGAATAGCGCGCGAGGCGCGCAGGATAGGGTCGGGCTTAATAGGCGGCAAAGCCTTTGCCGAACTCACGGCACTGCTCGAGCATGGCCTCGTCGGGTGTCTCATGCGCCATCAGGCCCTCGTCGGTATAGATGTTGGCATTGGCGTCGTTTGCGCGTTGTACCCAGTCGCGCATCCACTGGCCGTCGCCCCAGCCGTATGAGCCGAACAGCGCCATCTTATGACCGCCCAGCTTGCTTTCCAGCTCGGTGAAGAAAGGGTCAAATTCCGCCTCTTCCAGCACTTCCGCGCCCATTGCCGGGCAGCCAAGCGCCAGTTTATCGTACTTTGCAGCGTCGGCAGCATTCACCTCCGCTACATTCATCAAATCGCACTCCATTCCGCCCGCGCGGATGCCATCCGCAATGGCGTTTGCCATCTGCTCGGTGTTGCCGGTCTGGCTCCAGAAAATTACTGCTGCCTTGCTCATATGGTTCAAACCTCCTAAAGTAGATAATAATGATAAAAGATAAACGCTTTATGCCGCGGCAAACACTTCCAGCAGGGTTTCTCCCTGCTCAACACGCGTTTTCACCGCATGGCATACCCGCGATAAACGGTCAAACAAACGGGTTGCGGCCTCTGCGTCGCCGTAGACCTTCCAATAGCCGCACAACTTACAGCCGCGACCCTCGTTACGGATAAAGCCCATAACATCCTCGATTGGATACCCCAGAAACAGCCCGATTTCGTGCGGAAATCCCGGCTGCGCGGCGATACGGCGTCGCAGGCCATCCAGCAGCGTTTCCAGTGGCGCATCCACCGGATAGCCGAACTTTGTCAGCACCCGCTGCACCCGTGCATCCTTCATACGCTGTTCCAGCTGCTCCCTGTGATACACCAGCAGCAGAAAACGTCCGCGGCAGGCGCAAAGCACTTCAAACCGGATTCCGCGCGCTGCAAATGCCGTCTGATAGATATGTAGCTGCTGCGGCAGATCGGGATACTGCATACGGTCGAAGGAGACCAGACTTGCCGTCTTGATTCCGGCAAGTGTTGGCGAGCAATATGCCGCCAGCAGATAATCGAGCTGATGATCCATGTGCAAACGCTCCTCCTGTGTCCTCTGCTTTTCCCGACCGGTAAGCGCGGCCGCGGTTAGCCATACAGCCGCACCCATTTACCAGTCGTCTCTGTTCGGATGATGCGCAAAATGCAGAGGAAGCTTTGTATGTGATACCGGTGCCGTCCCGTTCCGCGAGGACGGTTTCGGTCGGTCTGCCTATCAGTAAGCCTCGGCTAACCTGTATATAAGTTAGCATATGCTAACCAACATGTCAAGCGTTTTTTTATAATTTTTTCTGCGCTGCTGCCAAATAAAAAAAGACTGCCGAAAAACCGTGTTTTTCAGCAGTCTTTTGCTGTCAATATCACGCGCCTGCGCGCGTGATTATTCGCTGAGCAGCATGCGGTCGCTTTCGATGTTGAACTTCTCAAGCAGCTCGCGCACGGTGAGGTTTTTCTTCTCCTCGCCGCGAATATCCACCACCACGCGGCCCGCGTCCATCATAATCAGGCGGTTGCCATACTGAATGGCGTTTTTCATATTGTGTGTGACCATGAGCGTAGTCAGATTGTCGCGCGCGACAATTTCCTCGGTCAGCTGCAGCACCTTGTCGGCCGTCTTGGGGTCAAGCGCGGCGGTATGCTCGTCGAGCAGCAGCAGATCGGGCTTCTGGAGCGTCGCCATCAGCAGCGTCAGCGCTTGCCGCTGACCACCGGATAGCAGGCCAACCTTGCTGGTCATGCGATCCTCCAGACCAAGGCCGAGCGTTGCGAGCTTTTCCCGGTAAATCTTGCGCTCCTCGTTGGTGATGCCATAGCTCAGGCCGCGCCGCTTGCCGCGGCGATAGGCGAGCGCCAAGTTTTCCTCAATGCCCATGGTCGCCGCCGTACCCATCATGGGGTCCTGAAACACGCGGCCGAGAAAGCGCGCGCGCTTATGCTCGGGCAGACCGGTCAAATTGAAGCCGTTGAGTCGAATCAGTCCGGCGTCCACCGGATACACACCCGCAATCAGGTTCAGCGTAGTGGACTTGCCCGCGCCGTTGCCCCCGATCACCGTGACAAAATCGCCGTTTTCCAGCGTCAGGTCGAGGCCGTCGATTGCGCGCTTTTCGTTGACTGTGCCCGCGTTGAACGTCTTATAAATGCCTTTCAGTTCAAGCATTGTCCTCGCCTCCCTTCGCTTGCGCGCCAGCCTTGGCAATTGCCTTGCCCGCGCCCTTGAAATACTTGCCCTTCCAGTATGGGATGGCAAGGAAGATCGCCACGACTGCCGCGGTAATCAATTTGAGATCGTTGGTGTCCAGACCGAGCGTAAGCACAAACTGGATCACAATGTAGTAAATCACCGCGCCCAGTGCGACCGACAGCAGCTTGAGCGCAAAATTGCGGAAAATCCGGCTGAACAGCACTTCGCCGATGATGACCGCCGCCAAACCGATAACGATGGCGCCGCGGCCCGCGTTAACGTCGGCAAAGCCCTGATACTGGCAATACAATGCGCTCGACAGCGCAACGATACCGTTGGAAAGCATCAGGCCCAGCACCTTGTTAAAGTTGACATTGATGCCCTGCGCGCGGCTCATATTCGGGTTTGCGCCGGTCGCGCGAATCGAGCAGCCGAGCGAGGTACCGAAAAACCAGTACAGCACCACTATGACGACGATGGTGAACACCACCGCGACAAAAATCGGATTTTCGAGCGTCACCTTTTTGACGTTGCGCAGCGATACCAGCAAGTCAAAATTGTCCGGGTTGATGGCCATGTTGGCCTTTTTGCCCATGATGCGCAAGTTGATAGAAAACAGCGCAAGCTGCGTCAAAATACCGGCGAGGATGGCCGGAATACCCATGAAGGTATGCAGCACACCGGTAATCAAGCCCGCGAGCATACCCGCAAGGAACGCGCACAGCAACGCCACCCAGACGTTGACGCCGTTGGTCATCAGCACGATGCACACCGCGCCGCCCGTGGCCATCGTACCGTCCACGGTCAAATCAGCCAAGTCGAGCACCTTAAAGGTAATGTACACACCGATTGCCATTAAGCCCCAAATCAGGCCTTGTGCCACCGCGCCGGGCAGCGCGGCCAGCAGGTTGGAGAAGAAATCCACTTTTCCATGCCCCCCAAAATGATATCATCTGATAAAGTGCGAAAGCACATACAGTAGTATAGCAAAAAAAAGCGGAAAAGGAAAGCCCTTTCCGCTTTTTTGTCTGTTCATTGTTTATTATGCTGCAATTGCGGTGTAGTCGTCCGGCACGGTGATGCCAAGCGCCTCACAGTTGGCGGCATTGTACATTTTGGTGAAGTTCGGCGCGGGCTGCACTTCCATCTCGCCCGGGTTGGTGCCGTTCACGAGGATGTCATACGCCATTTCGCCGGTAATCTGGCCCAGCTCATAGTAGTCGATCGACAGAGTCGCCACGCCGCAGCCCGAGCAGATACCCTGCTCACCTGCAACAACCGGAACCTTGGCCGGCAGAACAACGTTTGCAATCGCTTCCGTGCAGGAAGCGGCGGTGTTATCGGTCGGGATATAAATGACATCGCTGGAAGACGCAGCGTTCTGGGCAACCGAGGCAACATCGTTGGAATCGGTGAAAGCGTACTCTGTGCAGGTGTAGCCCATGCCTTCCAGAATCGGCTTGATGGTGTTGATCTGGTAAGCGGAGTTCGGCTCAGCCGAGCAGTACAGCAGGCCCACATTCTTCGCATCCGGGAACAGTTCCTGCAGCATCTCCGCCTGACCGTCAAGCGGCGCAAGGTCGGTCGTGCCCGAAATGTTGGTGCCGGTCTTACCGGTCCAGTCGGTCACACCCAGCGCGGTGCCGTAGTCCGAAATCGAGGTGCCGAGCACCGGGATATCCGCTGTTGCAGCCTGAGCCGCCTGCAACGCGGCAGTGGCGTTCGCCATAATCAGGTCCACACCGGAAGAAACAAAGCCGTTGACAATGGTCGCGCAGTTGGCCGAGTCGCCGGAAGCGTTCTGCGGGTCAAACTCGACCGAGCCGCCGTCCGCCTCAACCAGCTCTTTCAGCTTATCCTGAAAACCCTGCGTCGCGGCGTCGAGCGCTTCGTGCTGCATCAGCTGCACAATGCCAACCTTGTAGCTGCCGGCAGAACCGCCTTCGGCCGTATCGTTCGTATCCGTGTTTGCGGTATCGTTGTTCGTGCCGCCGCAGGCGGTCATGGTCAGGGCCATTGCGCCAGCCATCAATGCGGCGAGTAATCTCTTCTTCATGTAAAAACCCCTTTTCTGCGTAAAATGCGTGTAAGGAAAGGTGAAACCCTTTCCGCTTTTACAGTTTAGCAGTTAAAAGAGTTTTCGTCAAGTCCATTGCTCACTTTTTTCGCAAAAGCCCTTCTTTGCCGTCAAAACAAACAAGAAGCGTATTTTTAATTGTTAATAAATTGTTAGCATTGACCAGAAGCAGTTGACCAATCCAAACCGGCATCGTAAAATAAAGACAGAACCCACAAGGAGGACATACGATGAACATCTCTTTTTTCCTCAAGCCCAAGGCAGAGGTTTCATACTTATCCGCGGACTGTTCTGTGCGGCAGGCACTCGACAATATCATGCAAAGCGGCTTTACTGCCATCCCGGTTGTTGACCCCAAAGGGCGCTACATCGGTACCATTACCGAGGGCGATTTTTTGCGTCTGGTGCTGAGCCACACATCCGAGCAGCTTGACCATATGACCGTCGGAGAGGTGCCACGGCGCATCCGGCACCAATCGGTGGGCATTGACGCGCGCATGGAAAACATGATAGACTTGGTATCCGCACAGAATTTTGTACCCATAACCGATGGGCGCGGTATGTTTTGTGGCATTATTACGCGGCGGGATGTCATCCAATTCCTGCGGGACTCCTGCAACAAGAGCGAAGCTGCCGCATTGAAATAGCAAAAGCCGTCCGGCATGTGCCGGACGGCTTATTTATGCGAAAAACTTTACTTGAGCTGTACGCGCTCACGCACCGTGCCGTTGACCGACAGGGCAATCGTCTGCGTGGTATAACCCGAGCAGGCAACCTGCGCCATATAGCTGCCGCGCTTGAGGCTGAACGAAGCCGTACCATCCGCACCGGTGGTAATGTTCTGTCCGCCGATGGTGACCACCGCACCGGAGAGCGGCGCACCATACTCATTGGTCACCACAATCTGTACGGTTTCCAGAATTTCACCTATGAGCCTGACCGAACGGGCGTTGGAAACGGTTGTAGTCGCGGAAACCGACTGCGTAAAGCGCTCGTGCGTTGCAGTAACCTTATAGGTACCGCTCTTGACATAAACCGTCGCACTGCCGTATTCATTGGTCGAAGCGCTCTGTGCCGCGCTGCCCGACGCATTGTCTTCCGGTGCAAATGTAACGGTCGCACCCTCAATCGGCAGACCAAGGTCATCCACTACCATCGCTGTCAAGGCAAAGGTTGTCACATAGTTGACCCGCAGCGTGGGATTCTGTCCGTTGGACATCACAAATGTCAAATTGACATACGCCGGCTTGTTCGCACCCAAGTCCGCTATTGCGGATTTGCTGATGATAACCTGATTGCCGTTAAGCTTATACTGCCAATTCTCTTCCAGTGTTTTTCCGTTTGCCGTAATTTTCTCCAGCTTTGCGCCATCGGCCGTGCTGAGCGTTACGGTCAAATCCTGATATCCTTCCGAATTGACATTGGAATCAAAATCCAGTTCCGCAGGGGAGATGCCGTTGACCGGCGCGGTATCCACAACCTTCAGCGTGCAGGAGAACGTCGTACCCTTGTTGGGCACAAAGGTGATGGTATATGTTCCCAGACTCTTTTTATCCAGCGCCTCGCGCAGGAAAGTGGTGACACCGGTGGAGGCGTCATAGAGATAATCCACACCGCGCCCCAGCACCGTGCTGCCAAGCTTAATCGAATCCAGCAGCGTGCCTGCGGGCAGAACGACCGTTGCAGTTACATTGGAATAATTGGGGGACTCTTTATACTTATCAAATGTAATCTGGGACGGGCTGACCGCGCTGAGCGCGGAATCGCCGACCAGAATCCCCAGCGAAGCCTTGGAATTATCCGCGAACAACAGCTCGGCGGTATGTACCCCGGGGCTGAGCGTTGTCAGATAGGTCTTATAAACCCGGATGCCGTTTTTATCGGTCAACACATTATAATCCGTGCCCAGCACCAGTGTCCGACCGTCCACAGACATGCGAATCAAATCGTTCTTGTCCGCATTAAAGGTAAAATCATAGGAATGTGCAATCGCATTCTGGTTGTTGATGTCAATTGACAGGGAGGACGGGGAGATGGAGACGCCCGTCGACGAGGAAACCGACTGGCCGGCAATGACTGCGGTCACGCCGCCGCCCAGCGAATAAGTATCGGGCTGCATGATCAACTCACAGCCGGACACCGTGATCACCGCGGACTGAATCGAGCCGCCGCCGGTCACGCTTGTTTCGCCATTTGCAGTCAGCTCACCAATCGACGTGCTGCCCGTGGTCAGAATCGAGGTCTTACCGGAAGTGGTCAAATCCCACACCGCCGCGTCCAGCGTCAGCGACAGATTGCTTCCCGTGACTACAAGGTCGGCAAACCCGCCGCCCGATGCCGCAAGATTGGATTCGGTCAGCGCCGCAGAGGTCTGCACATCGGTCTCACCAATGTTGCTGTTGCCCGTACAGGTCACCTGCGGCGTCAAGGGGAGCGCGTTGGACACGGTCATATGCAGCGCGGAGGTGCCGTCGAGCGTAACGTCGCCGCTGCTGACGATAATATCGCCCTTAACCGTGACATTGGTCAGCGTGACGCTGCCGGAAAGCACGCCCTCCGTGATGAACAGATTGCCTTCAATCGTGGCGTCGGACAGCGAGCAGGGCGCGGAGATAGTCACATTCTTGGTATCGGTGTTCAGATCCTCTCCGGTATAGGAATTGCCCGAGGTATTGAGCGAAGAGCCGAGGAAATAATACAGAATCTTGGCAATTTCGCCGCGGGTGATATTGCCCTGCGGCTTGAAGGTGCCATCAGTGTACCCGTTGATATAGCCCAGCGCAACCGCCTCAGCCACATAGGACTTGCTGTAATTGCTCAGCTTATCCTTATCCGAAAAGCTGTTGAGATTGGACAGGTCCGTGCCCGGCGTATACTTATGCAGACGACCGAGAATGGTTGCCGCCTGCTCACGCGTCAGCGTGCCCTCCGGGTCCATCTTATCGTCGCTGACGCCGTTGATATAGCCGTACTCGACCGCAATCTGCACCGTTTCATAATAGATAGCGCTACTGCTGACGTCAGAAAAATTGATCGTGGCCTTTTCCGTAAAGCCGAAGGCGCGATTGATATAGCGCATGAATTCCCAGCGCCGAATCGCCTGATCGGGCGTATATTCGCCTTCCGAGGAGGGGTTTATCACCCCAAGCTTATTCAGCTCCAGCAGGTATGGTTTTGCCCAGTGGTTTTCGATGTCGGAAGCAGCAAACGCCGCCGGCAGCGTGCACAAAAGCAGGGCAACCGCCAGCACGGCGGATAAAAATCTTTTCACAGCTATCACCTCTTTGGTTTCATTATTCCTATTTTACCATCATTTTCGTCATTTGTGTACTGTTATTTTACGGGAAACAGCCAGATTTGTCATCATCCGACGCAGCTGTGCCTTCCGCCACCATCTGACAGGCGCCCCTCATACCGGCAAATCAAAGGACCGCAATCCCCGTTTGGCGGGGTTTCGTGTCTGAAAAAACCGCTCAAATCATGGTCAAAAGCTTGGCAAACTCCGCGCGGGTAAAGCCGCGCTCCGGCCGGAAGTTGCCGTCGGTATACCCGCTTACAAGCCCTTTCTGCATGCACAGCACAACGGCGGCACGGCGCTCCTCCGGTATCGACGCAGCGTCCTCAAACGCGGCAAGCGTCTCTTCCACCGTCTGCTCGTCCGGCAGCGTATCGCCCCGCTGCACCAGCACATTGGCAAACAGCTGCGCCGCATCCGCGCGCGTCATCATGCTGTTTGGCTCAAAATCCGCCTCCAGCCCATCCAGCATGCCTGCGGACCAGACCGCGCTGACCTCTTCGGCATACCATGCCGTTTCGTCTATTCCATCCATGCTTTCGCCGCCTGTTTGCAGCGACAGCCTGCGCGCAATCGTGGCGCAGACCTCCGCCTGCGTGATTTGCTCGTCCGGACGGAATTTGCCGTCCGCTCCCTGCATCAGGCTGTCTTCGACGACCTTGCGAATATACTCCGCCGCCCAATGCTTATCGCTTACATCGGAAAAGCCCGCCACAGTGGTTGTCGGCTTGACCAGCGGCGTATTGAGCGCCAGATAGCACGCACTCTCGGTATCCACTGCGTCGCCCAGCTCCGCAAAGGTCAGCAGATAGCTTTCCGTGTAGGCGCGGCGCGTTTCGCTTGCGTATTCATTATAGTAATACGTCACGCCCTCTGCACTCATGCGCGGGAAGCTGTACAGATAAATCTCATGCTCCTCTGGCAGCATCTGCCGGACGCTGTCCAGAGAACCGCTGACCAACAAATCGCTGATTTGGTACTGTTCCCCCGTGTTCAAATCAAAGGCCAGACTGTCGTTCCATACCGATGCGCCCGCGCCCTGACCGCTGATGCAGTTCGCCCAAACAACCAGCACCGATCCTTCGACTGAGGCGCCGTAGCTGCCCTCAAGCGCTTCGTACTCCGCGGTAATCGGAGGACCCTTGAGGAAAAACGCGCGAATCGCATCGTTGATGGTTTTCTGCACCTTTGTGTCGGAAAGGCCGCTCAGCTCCGGAAAGTCCACGTTCCATCCATGCTCGGTTCCATCTGCCCGATAACCCATAAATTTTTCGTAATGCACGGTCTTTGCCGTCAGGCCGCCGCCCAGTTCAAAGGATTTGGGCTGCTCCAGCAGCGTATTTCCGGTGGACAGATTGATATATTTGAGCGTGCCATCCTGTGTTACACGCACAACATTTTCGCTCAAAAACGTCGGATTTTCAGCGTTTTCCAGACTGGTAAGATAGCCGCCGTTCTTTTTAAAGAAAATCAGGCTTCCATCCGCCTGACCGTGCCAGGACATGCCGTAGCGCAGCTGGCTGAAGCCGCCGACGTAACTGTTCACGCGATACGCCACGTTTCCGTCGGCGTCCACGGCGGCAGCGGATCCGTTCGCGCCACGGGCAGCATACAGTCCCTCTCCCATATAGGACAGATAATAATAGGTCGGTTCGGTCAGCAGCTTGCCGGATGTATTGATCATGCCCCATCGGTTGCCTTCGCGGACCATTGCCACGCCGTCATCAAATTCGCTGATTTCGCTGTACTTGAACACCGTCAAATAATCGCTCTGAGAAAGCGAGTACAGCGCCTTGGCCATGCCGTTGGACAGGACGATGGTATCCTCACCGAAGATGGTCATATAGCGCGGCTCGATGCCGCTTTCCAGCGTGTACAGCGTCTGCCCCTCGGTGTCAATGGCAAGATACTGCCCGTCCGTTGTGCAAACCAACGCACGTCCGCCCGAAAAAACACCCGCGTCCTTATATTCGCCCGCAAAAGCGGCGCTGCCGTCCTGCGTGACATAGGTATACAGGTCGGACGCCGGGCTTTTGCACAACAGCAGACCGTCCTGAAAAAATCCTACCGCTCCCGCATACGAGCCGATTTTTTCTCCCTCCAGCGTATAGTACACGCTGTGGTCGGCATAGCGATAGGCGATGGCGTTGTCCGAAAACTCGACCGATACCGGCGCGTCGGTATACTCCACAACTACGCGGCCCTCGCGGTCGATCACCGCGGTCCGCCACTTGTCATCCTCGACCGCCGCCAAACCGCACGCGGCAAATTCCCCGGCCTGCGCATAGGAAAACGAGAGCACGGTACGCCCTTCTTCATCCAGATACCCGTATCGGGTCACACCGTCGATATCCGTGCGCTGTGCCGGAAAGATCGACCCGGCTGCCGAAGCACCTATTATCATGAGAAACGCCACAAACAGGGCGGAAATGGTTTTCTTGAGCATAAAATTTTTCCATCCTTGGGTGATTGATATATAAATTATAGCCTTTTCCTGCATGCCGCTCAATAGCAGGCGAAAAAGTGTAACATTTGTGACACAAGCGCGCGTTATATTACATTTTGATTGCAATGCCGTCCGCTCCGACGCGCGTACAAAAAAACCGTCCCCTGACAAAAGGGGACGGTCAATTTTATATCTTTTTCCGGATAAATGTGTGCACCGTCATTCCTGCGCATCCGGCGCATGCTCCTGTCCGGATGTGTTGTCCGCATTTTCCGCGTTCTGCGGCTTATGGCGGCGGCGTCCTCCGCGGCGACGGCGACGGCGCGGCGCGCCCTCTGCGCAAGGCGCCTCTTCGGCGGGCTGCCCATCCTGCGCCTCATCCGGCAAATCCTCAACGGCAGGCTGCTGCTTTTGCTGCTTGGCGGCCTCCTGCTCCATACGGCGGCGCTCCTCCGCCATGGCGGCGGCGTTCTGTCGGTTGCGGCACGCGCCTTTGACCACACAGCAATCCGTGCACCGGAACTCGGTCAGCGAATGATCCGGGCTATCGTCGAGCTGCACCTTGCAGGTGCCGCGCAGCATCTGCGTTGTGATAACCTTGCCGCGTCCTTCGGGCGTATCGACCACGCTGCCCTGCTTGGGCGTGACCTTTTGCAGCTCGGCATAAGCCTCATGCTCGTATTTCAGGCAGCACATCAAACGGCCGCACACCCCCGAAATCTTTGCCGGATTGAGCGACAGGTTCTGATCCTTTGCCATGTTGATCGAAACGGGGTGGAAATCCTCCAGATACGAGCAGCAGCACAGCTCGCGTCCGCAGGTACCCAAACCGCCGATCATCTTCGCCTCATCGCGCACACCGATTTGCCGCAGCTCGATGCGCGTGCGGAATATGCTGGCCAGATCCTTGACCAGCTCCCGGAAATCCACGCGGCCGTCCGCCGTGAAATAAAACAGCATTTTATTCATATCGAACGTACATTCCGCCGTGACAAGATTCATCTCCAGCCCGCGCTCTTCGATTTTGTTCTTGCAGATGACAAACGCCTCGTCCGCGCGCTTTTTATTGCGCGCAAGCGTCTTTTTATCCTCGTCGGTCGCCACGCGCACCATGCGCTTGAGCGGCTGGACGACCGTCTGGTCGGGCACCTCCGTGTTGCCCTGCACGCACTGACCGTATTCCAGTCCGCGCGTGGTTTCCACAATGACATCCTCGCCCGCGGACACCGGTATGTCCTGCGGGTCAAAATAATACACTTTTCCGCCCGCTTTGAAACGGACTCCAATAATCGTTGTCAAAAACTGATCCTCCTATATCATAAGAAGCAGATGCGGTACGCATCGCTTGTCAGCGCGTTTGTTACCGCCGCCGCCGCTGCATTGCGGGAAACGCGGTCGGTCAGCACGCTCAGAAAATCGTATAGCGCCAGCAGCCGTGCCGCGCTCACCGCGCCAGCCAGCGCCTGCGTCTGTGCGCGCAGTTCCGCCGCGACTGGCGGCTGCGGCAACCCTTTTCCGACAAAAATCGCGTCACGCAGCGCGCCTTGCAGCTTGCCGATGACACCCAGCAGCGCGCGGCGCGGCGTTTTTTCCAGTGCAAGCGCCGCCAGCATCATGCGATCCTCACGTCTTGCGGCCAGCGCCTCCAGATAGGGCGCAAGGAGTGCGGCGGCTTCGCCGTCCCCGCCCGTTTCCTCCTGCGGGATAAGTGAAAACTTGGTGCAGCGCGAGCGCACGGTCTGCAAAAGCGTGTCCGGCTGCTCCGCGGTCAGCACAAAAAAAGCATAGGCCGGCGGCTCTTCAAGCTCCTTGAGCAGCGCGTTCTGCGCCATAGGGTTTAAATTCTGCGCGTGCCGAATGATGGTCACGCGGCGCGCGCCGTCGTTCGGAATGATGGCGTCTTCCGCCTTCAGGCGGCGCGCAAGATCGACTTTCAGTTCGTTTTCTCCCTCGTCAATGACGGTCATGTCAGGATGCACGCCCTCGCTGACCTTGCGGCAGGACAGACACGTCCCGCACGGCCGCGGCCCCGCGCTTTCGCACAGGATACCCGCGGCCAGTACGTCCGACCATGCCGCCAGCGCGGCGGAATCGTCCCCCGAGAGCAGCACAGCCTGTGGAAAACGGTCCGCCAGCGCGTTTTTCAGCGCACTTTTCAGCGCCGCGTTGCCCGGCAGCGTGTCAAATGAAATCACAGCTTTTCAAAGCGCTCGACGTTCAAAACGAACACGGTCGCGCCGCCAACCTCGACCTGCACAGGCGTGGACGGGAAAAAGCCCATTCCCAGCTCGGCGGTGGTGGGGATAATCTGCTTGCGCGAGGAGGAGTGCTCACGAATGATGTCGAAGCATTCGTCCAGCTTGGATTCATCCAGACCGATCAGAATGGTAACATTGCCGGCCTTGAGAAAGCCGCCGGTGGTCGCCAGCTTGGTGATCTGGAAGCCGGCCTTCATCAGATTATTGATTACATCCTGAGCATCATCATAATTGATGATCGCAAGTACCATTTTCATAGAAAAAATCCTCCTTTGAGGTAAATCAGCCGATCACAACCGTAATCTCGCCGATTTCATTGTACCATCTTTCGCGGATAAGTTCAATGTGCGCGCGGGTAATTTTCTCCCCGGGCCACAGCAGCGGCACACCGGGCGGATAGGGCGTGACCGGACGGGCGCACACCAGTCCCTCAGCGGCGGCAAGTTCGACGCGTCCGGTCTTGGCAAACCATGCGTCCCGCACGGACATCACCCGCTCGGCGGGCGGGAAGGGCGCGACAGGGGAGGGCAGCAGCGCTTCATGGCGGCGCTGCGAAATACGGCGCAGGCCGCGCCGCAGCCGATGCAACGCCGTACCCGAATCCGCGCAGGTCAGGATACACACCACGTTGCGTGCGTCCGCCATCTCACAGGCCACGCCGTACTCGCTCCACAGCATATCGGCCAGCTGATGACCGGTCACATCCGTGCCCGCGGTACACACGGTCAGGCGGCAGGGGTCGAGCGCGGGATAGTCCTCCATGGTCAGTGCAGTAAAGCCCGTGCGCCGCAGCACATACTCGCGCAGCTCGCCGCAGGTTTCAGCGGCGCGGCGATAGGCAGCGCGGCCCGGTCCTTCGGTGTAGGCGCGGGCAAGGTCGATAGATGCCATGATGGGGTAGGAGGGGCTGGATGTGCCGAACAGCGCGGTATTTTCGCGCAGCGCACGCTTATCCACGCCCGAGCCGCTCAAAACCACCGCGCCCTGTCCCAGACAGGGGAGCGTCTTGTGGATGGACAGCACCGCCATGTCCGCGCCCTCGGCGACCGGAGTCGGCAGACCGACGGCAGGGAAGTGCGCACCGTGCGCCGCGTCCACCAGCAGCATTTTTCCGTAGGCGCGGCACAGGTCGACAAACGCCGGAATCGCGCGGCACACGCCGTAATAGGTGGGGGAGGTGAGGAGGACGGCGCAAATCTCGGGATGGGCAATCAGCTGCTGCTCCGCGTCCGCGGGCGCGAGCGCGCCCGAAATGCCAAACGGCTCCAGAACCGGCGCGGAGATAAAATAGGGCGTGATGTCCAGCAGCGCGCAGGCGTGACAGACCGATTTGTGACATTCGCGGTCGAGCAGCACCGCGCCGCCGCGCCCGACTGCGGTCGCCAGCACGGACAGGATGCCCTGCGTCGAGCCACCGGTCAGGAAAAAGCAGTCGGACGCGCCGAAATACCGCGCCGCGGCGACCTCCGCGTCACGAATCGGGCCGTCGCCCAGATACAGATTGCCTGTTCCGTAGGTTTCGGTAAAGTCGATGGCGAATATCTCGGCATAGCTGTTGAACAGCGGCTCACCCTTGTGTCCGGGCATATGAAAGCGCGCGGAATCGCCGGTCGCGAGCAATTGCAGCGCGTGAAACAGCGGCGCATTGGTAAACGGCAGCAGACGGTTTATCTGCCGATGCGTAAGCTGCTTATGTGGATGCGGCTGCTTGCGCCGAAACATAGCCGTCCTCTCCTTTCGCATCGCATGTTTTTGCACAGCCCTGTGTAAAAACACGCGAACTGCCTTTCTTGGTTCAGCCCTATTATATCATATCCGTGCAAACGCTTGCAATCGGATGCCGTTTGCGGGAATACTGCAGCATCTGTCCATAATGTGTAGACATTCGTCTTTTTACGACGGAATTTTGGTTTAATTTCCCGTAGTAAAACCCTATCCCTTATATTATAATGGATATTGCATTCCTATACGGAACAATACGCTGATTTATTGAAAGGCAGGTAACTATCACTATGGCTGACAATCGTATCTACAATTTCTCCGCAGGCCCCTCCATGCTTCCGGTGCCCGTACTCGAGCGCTGTGCATCCGAAATGCTGAACTACAAGGGCTCAGGCATGTCCGTCATGGAGATGAGTCACCGATCTAAAGTATATGACGGCATCATCAAGGAGACCGAGGCCGCGCTGCGCCGCGTGCTCTCCATTCCGGAGAATTACAAGGTCCTTTTCCTGCAGGGCGGCGCGACAACCCAGTTCGCGGCCATCCCGATGAACCTGATGAAGACCGGCAAGGCGGACTATGCCATCACCGGCAACTTCGCCAACAACGCCTACAAGGAAGCCGTCAAGTTCGGCGATATCCATGTGGCGTTCTCCTCCAAGGAGGGCAACTTTGACCGCGTGCCTACACAGGGCGAGCTGGACATCCGTCCGGACACGGATTACTTCTACATCTGCGCCAACAACACCATCTACGGCACCGAGTATCAGTACGACCCCGAGACTCCGGCAGGCGTACCGCTGGTGGCCGATATGTCCTCGAACATCCTGTCCAAGCCGGTTGACGTTTCCAAGTACGGCGTCATCTACGCGGGCGCACAGAAGAATATGGGCCCTGCGGGCGTGACCGTCGTCATCGTACGCGAGGACCTGCTGGGCAACTATCCGCTTGAGAAGTATCCGGTCATGCTCGACTGGAAGACCATGGCCGACAAGGATTCCATGTACAACACGCCCCCCACGTACGGCATCTATGTGCTGGGCCTCGTGCTTGAGTGGGTCGAGCAGATGGGCGGCGTCAAGGTCATGCAGGAGCGCGCTGCAAAGCGTTCCGGCCTGCTGTATGACTACCTCGACAGCCAGGATTTCTACAAGGCGGTTGCCGAAAAGGCGTCCCGTAGCCACATGAACGTCACCTTCCGCACCGGAAACGACGAGTTGGACGCGAAGTTTGCCAAGGAATCCGCGGCGGCCGGCATGTCCAACCTCAAGGGCCACCGTTCGGTCGGCGGTATGCGCGCTTCCATCTATAACGCGATGCCGATTGAGGGTGTGGAGTACTTAATCGACTTCATGAAGAAGTTCGCGGCGGAAAACGCATAAACGCTTATAAGGGGTACCCAGTACCCCCTATATACAAAAATCAGTTGTGAAAAACTGATTTTTGATATTCCCGGCCGCAGCCCAAGGCCGCTGAGTCGGGGTCAAATTTCCAAGGCACCTGTCCTTGGAAATTTGTTATTTTATATCGCTTCGCTCCCAAAGAGCGGCAACAATAAGAAGATAAGAGGAGTGTATTCCCATGTATCAGGTAAAGCTGTATAACAAAATTTCCAAGGTCGGTCTGGAAAAACTCGACGCCACCAAATATACCTGCTCGGAGGACTTTACGGATTATGATGCCGTTCTCGTCCGTTCGGCCAAGCTGCACGATGTTGAGTTCCCGAAGAACCTCAAGTGCATCGCGCGTGCGGGCGCGGGCGTGAACAACATTCCGCTCGATCGCTGCGCGCAGGAAGGCATTGTCGTATTCAACACCCCGGGCGCAAACGCCAACGCGGTCAAGGAGCTGGTTGTCTGCGCGCTGATGCTTGCCTCCCGCAAGATTGTGCAGGGCGCAAACTGGGTAAAGAGCCTTGCCGGCACACCGGACATCGGCCCGGCTGCTGAAAAGGGCAAGGCAACCTACGCCGGTCCGGAAATCTCCGGCAAGCGTCTGGGCGTCATCGGTTTGGGCGCCATCGGTGTTAAGGTTGCAAACGTCGCGGTCGATCTGGACATGGAGGTCTGGGGCTACGACCCGTATCTGTCGGTTGACGGCGCGCTTGCGCTCTCCCGTTCGGTCAAGCATGTCACCGATCTGGACCAGATTTTTGCAAACTGTGATTACATCACCATCCATGTTCCGCTGACGCCGGACACCAAGAACACCATCTGCGAGGAGACCATCGCCAAGATGAAGGACGGTGTACGCATCATCAACCTCGCCCGCGGCGAGCTGGTCGATACGCAGGCCATGGCGAAGGCACTCGAAAGCGGCAAGGTCGCAGCCTATGTATCCGACTTTGCATCCGATGAGATTCTCGCACAGGAAAACGCGGTCACGCTGCCGCACCTCGGCGCGTCCACGCCCGAAAGCGAGGACAACTGCGCAAAGATGGCGGTTAAGGAAATTTCGGATTATCTTGAAACCGGCACGATCCGCAATTCGGTCAACTTCCCGAACCTGAAGGTTCCCTATGAAGGCGGCTACCGCGTCTGCATGATTCACAAGAACATTCCCAACATGATCGCATCCATCACCGCTGCGGTCAAGTGCAACATTGAAAACATGGGCAACCGCTCCAAGGGCGATTACGCATACACCATCGTAGACCTTGCCGAGCAGCCCACCGAGCAGAACCTCGACGCGCTGCGCGCAATTGGTGGTATGATTTCGGTACGCGCCATCTGATTTCATAAGAAAAAGGCCTTCCGCCGTAGCGGAAGGCCTTTTTTCATGGTGTTTAGTCGTAGATGGATTCTACATCCCAGCTAACAATGCTGCCGGTCGAAGCATTGATTTCAAATTCATATTCCATCGTGTTGTAGATGATTTTGCCCTCATACTCGAGACGGCCGTCATCATAATCCAGCTTGAATTCGTAGATATTGGCCGTGCTTGCACCCGGTACGCGAGCCAGCGCGATCTGCTTGGCGCGATCCGCGGAGATGGATGCAGTCTGACCACCAATGCTCGTACCGCCCGTGACACCCGTGCCGCCGGTCGAGGGAACATATCCCTCTGCGTCATAGTCATAGCTCAGGATTTTGCCCGTCGTAGAGTCGATTTCATAGTCATATTCCAGATAGCCCGTGCCGGAGCGATAGATAAACTCAATTTCATATACCGTTCTGCCATACTCCCAGTCGGACTTGGTCTTGACAAAGGTCACCTGGCTTGCAGTCTTGCCCGCGTGATTGAGTGCGGTCTGCTTCGCCTGCTCGAGCGTTACCGCGCCGGTCGTTGTACCGATATTACCGGTGTTGCCGCCTACGTTGCCGATGTTGCCGGTATTACCGCCTACATTACCGGTGTTGCCGGTATTACCGCCTACATTACCGGTGTTGCCGGTATTACCGCCTACATTACCGGTGTTACCCGTATTACCGCCTACATTACCGGTGTTACCCGTGTTGCCCGAAGGGGTGTTCGTATCAAAATCGGTCACTTCGCTGCCTGCCGTGCTGCCGGAAATGAATACGGTCTGCGTTGCGCCGTCCCACGACACGGTCTTGCCCATAATTTCGCCAATTGCACGAATCGGCAGGTAAATCGAGCCGTTATACAGCGCAGGGTCAACCTTCTGACCGTTTACGTTGTAGAACGTACGTGCCGTGCCGTCAATGACGATGGTATAACTCGGCTCAATGCTCAGAGTGATGCTCTGCGTCACCGCGCCCACATCCGGTATACCGGTTGCGTCCGGCGTAACACGCGAGCCGCTGATGGTGGCGGTGTTGGTCGTGCCGTCCCAGTTGACATTCTTATCCATCAGCTCACCAATCGAGCGAATCGGCACATAGGTGGTGCCTGCGTAGCTGATCGGGTGAACTTCCTGACCCTGCGCGTTATAGAAAACGCGATCCACACCGTCAATCTTAACCGTGATGTTCGGGCTCAGCTCCGCCGCTACCGTGTAGGAACCATTGGCTGCTCCCGCCGCGCCGCACAGCAGTGCGGCCAGTGCCATTGTACAAATCAGTTTTTTCATTTTTTTCTCCTCCTTAATGGTTTATATTATCAATCGAATACAGATTCCGCTTCCCATTCCTGAATGGCTCCGCTGTACGCATCGATTTCAAAATCGTATTCCATACCCTGGTAGATAATCTTGCCCTCGTAGCACAGCCGGCCGTCATCGCGGTCCAGATACATCCGGATGTCATTGGCGGTTGCGCCCGGCACCTTGGCCAGCGCAATCGAGCGAACGTCAGCCTCGCTGAGCGTCTCACCCGAGGCGGAAGCCGTATTTTGCTGTCTCGGCGTGTAGTTTTCCGCGTCATAGTCGAAACCGCGAATCTCACCGGTCGCAGCGTCAATCTCGTAATCGTATTCTGATCCGGTCGCGGCTACATAAAACTCGATCTCGTAAACCAGCACACCGTTCTCGTAATCCTGCTTAGCCATCACAAACGTCGTGTCGCTCTCGCTCACGCCCGCATGGTTAAGCGCAATCTGCTTTGCGCGTGCCTCATCAATCGCACCCGTCTGGCCCGTGGTGGCCGAACCATTGGCAGCTCCCGCAGAAGTCGTACCATTGGCAGCACCTGCGGCGGTTGTGCCATTGGCAGCGGCCGTGGCAATCGTATCATTCGTGCCGACTGTCTGTGACGCGGCGCTGTTCGATTCAATCACCGCACCGGTCATGGCGTCAATCGCATAGCGGTAATCCGTACCGTTCGCCGTGAAATCCACCTCATAATATGCAATGCCGTCCTTTTGACCCAGCGTTGCTGTTGTAAAGGTCGTGTTTGTGGTATCCACCTGTGCGGCAACCATTGCCATATTCTTGGCAGCGTCCACACCGATATATCCCATCTGTGCACTGCTTTTCTGGGTGGGCTGGCCACAGCCTGCCAACGCGGCGGCCAGCATTGCCGCGGCGGTAAACATTAAAAACTGTTTTTTCATCCTGCTCACACCTTTCGTTTGAGTTCGTATACAGAATACCAGCCCAACATTAAAAAAATATTAAAAGAGTAAATTATTTAAAAAAATAAACTGTAAATTTTAGAAAAGCCTGTGTTTGTCGGTTTTCGTCGCTTCACAGGCTTTTTACAACTCCAATTTTCGCCGAAAAATCAACAGAAAATCAACAGAGCCGAGAAAATCAACGGCTTCACCAATTCACCCCCGGCGGCGGTCAAATGTAAAAATATATATGTACCTATTCGCCCGGGAGCAGTACCGTTAGTGTCAAAAACGAATAGTGTTATATTACTATCTCTTTTCTGTTGCCTGTTAATGCTGTACGGATTAGTATTTATCTTTTCAATGGCACAGCGCAACAGTGCCGCACAGTGTCAAGCCAGGGGAAATAGTACCAACCCGGGAAAATCTGAAAAATTCGCTTGAAAATGTGTAATAAAATCGCTTGTGTTTTCTCTGTGTTGGTGGCTCTGCACCGTTCCGGGCGGTGTTGTCCTCGCTGGTGCTATCTGTCGGGGCTTGCTGTGGCTGGTTTTGCTGGTGTACGCTGTGCCGCCTGTGCGCCGCTGGTGGTGCTGATTCTGTTGTATGCTGGTGGAGAGCTTGCAAACGAACCGCAAGACCTCGCTCGGGCGGTGTTCTGTCTCGGATTCCTTGAAAAAATCGGTAAAAATCCTTTTTAGGTAGGAAGGTAGGGCGGCGGCGCAACGCCACGCCCACAGCCCCACAAACAGCCCACAGAACGCCCGGAACGGTGCAAGGGTACACTACACGCATACAGCACAAAAACGCCGTACAACGCCCCACAGAACGCCCCACAGCGTACACCAACCCCACAGCACCAACACGACAGGGCAAAAGAAGACCCCGGCGGGGTGTTATCCCTCCGGGGCGGTGTGCCTGTGTTATTTCGATTCGTTCACAGTGCATAGAATATCATCAGCGAGTTTTACAGCCGCTTTTAATGCGGTTGGCATTTCAAAAAGTGCGGTTTCGTTGTCCGGGTCAACTGCTGAAAGAACTTTCAAAAGGCTGTAAAGCTGTACGGCGGTTTCCTCAAATTCTTCACGGTTTAAAATATGTACTTCTTTCATGGTGTTTCCTCCTATTATGCGTGTTTCTGATTTTTATAAACTACATCGGCGAAAATTTCGGTAGCTCGCCGTTGCGCTTCCTCGTTTGCGTGGCTGTATATGTTGAGCGTAACAGAGGGGTTACAATGCCCCAATTTTTTAGAAACGCTCACAACGTCCGCACCGTTCGCAATGCTGATTGTTGCCATTGTGTGTCGTAATGCGTGGGGGTGCATACCGGGCAAATTATACTTTTTTCCGAACTGCCTTATATATGCGGTTATGGTGTTTGGGTTTAATATTTCGCCCTCGTTCTGTGTGAAGCAATAGCCCCCGGTTGTTTGTCCTTTACTGAAATATAACAGCGCCTGTTGTTTTCTCCATTCCTTGAGAACCTGTAAAACAGGGGTGTTTATAATGATTTCCCGGCTTTTGTGGTTCTTTGGGGTGCTTATATACACGCCTTTTTCTTTGGTGTATTGAGCATTTCGGGAAATGGTGACTTTTCCGGTTTGAAAATTGATTTCTTCCCATTTCAACCCGGCAACCTCTCCACGGCGGCAACCGCTGTCAATCATAAATAGAACCATCGCCCGCCATTTTAACGGCTCACTGTTCAAGCACTCCATAATATACGCAAGTTCGCTTTCGGAATATACAAGAGCTTTCCGGGGTATATCGTCCTTGCGTGGTTTGGGCTTTTTCATTCGTTGCATAGGGTTTTGAACTATCACGCCGTTTTCAACGGCACTTTCAAAAAGTGTGTGCAATGTGGTGTAATATGTAACTATCGTACCATGTGCAAGCGGCTTTTTTCCGTTTTCCGCTTTGGTGGTCTGTAAATCGGTTATAAATTGCTTCACCATTAGAAAATCTATGTCTTCTAATTTCATTTCACCAAACACAGCCGCCGGACGTTTCAACGCCTGTTCATAACTCTGTATTGTAGTAGCCGAAAGCGTGGCGGCTTTTTCTTTTATGAACAGCTCCGCATATTTATTAAATGTCGGCTTTTTCTGTTCCTCCGTCTTTTGGTGTTCGGCTTTTTCGGCTTTCTCCTGTGCATGGGCTTTTTGCTCCTCTTTGGTGAGGATTTCGCCACGATTACAAGCCGCTTCAAATTCGCCCATGACTTTTTGAAGCTCTCTTGTAATCGCTCTTTTGCTCCACCCCTCCGGGGGTGTGTATGTCATTGTGTAGGGTGTGAGCTGTTTCCCGGTGAGCTTGTCACGCCCTCGAGAAACTTTTATTTGAAAGCTTACAATTTGCCCCACTTTATTTTTTCGGGCTGTATAGCTTGCCATTTCTTCGACCTCCTTTATTTATTCATTTTTAGAAGCTCCGCAAGAATAACCAACGGTAAAATCAAAATGCAAAGAACGAACATTTTTCTTTCTCCCTCCTTGAAATTTGGGAGTGGGTGAAATACAATATTGATTGCACCCACTCGGGGTGTATAGCTCTTTTCTTTCATGCTGTGGCGGCGGTTAGATAAAGGGCTATTTTTTATTGAACCGTAAAACGGCGGTACGTTGTCGGGGTGCTGTACTCGGTGAATAAATCCGGGTACACTTTACGGAAGCTGGAAGAATCGAACCGGGACGAAGTAACCGCCTTGTATGTCGCTTTGCTCGCTCCCTCTGTGACCGTCTCCCGGTCTCCCATGATTGCGAGAATGTCGGTTTTTATACTGTCGTTCATCGCTTCCAACTCCTCTATCAATCTCTTGTTTTCTCTGTACTCGTTGCACAGCTTTTCAAATGCGCTCATTGTTTGCCCTCCTCACATTCTCATAATTTCATCAAGATACAGCCGTAAAGAACCCTTGCGAAGGTAGCCACGCCCGGCGGCGGTATAATGTACAGTGTTACGATGATAGCCCCATGTCTGACCCTCTGAACCGCTCCACGCCGTTATAAAATCGGTGTCGGGCTTGTCTTCCTCCATCGGCTCGAATACCAACACGCCGAAGGTGTTACACAGGCAGACCGACCCAACCGGGCGGCGGTCTGCATATCTCTTGTAAAGCGGTGTTTTCATGTTATGCAACCCCCTTTTCAATGGTGTAAAAATTGCTGTGTGTTCCGTGGTGTCCTCTCACCTCGAAACCGCACTTTTTAAGAATCGACCAAAAGCACGAAACACCCACACCGCCCTCAAAATAAGGGATTGCACCATATCCCGCACCGTAGCCGATAATAGAACCGTTGGAGCGTCCGCAACTTGCCGTTTTGCTCTCGTCACTCTCACCAGCGGCGAGGGCGTTTTCCTTGTAGGTGTAAAGAAGCTGTAAAACGCTGTCGCACTGGTTCAGAGCTTCGGCAACTGCCGCCGATTCTTTATCATAGCCGCAACCGCTCGCCGTTCCTGTAAATGTTCCGGCGTTGCTCATTGCTTCGGCGTGTGGATTGTAGCCCCATGTGCGAGAGCGCACCCAATCAACCGAAATAGACAGGTAGGAAAGAGCCGGGGCGGCGGCTACTCTGTCGAGCTGTGCAAGCTGTACGGCGGTTTTCTTGTCAATCTCTCGGAAAGCTCGAGCCGTGGCAAACTCAACCGCCTTTTCTCGGGTGATTCTGCCGTTTTTGTACTGCTCCCAACGTGTGGCGGTGCTGTACTCTTGTAAACCTCTGTCGAGGTCTCCGTGGTGTTCTGCCGCCCATGTTGGCATATATCCATTACGGATATAAAAAGCGGTGTTGTTCTTGCGGCTCTCGCTGTCGGTGATTACTTCGTTCTTTATGTTTTTGTACTCGGTCATGGTGTTGTCCTCCTCGTTCTGTTCTTCCTGTTCTTTTATAGGTGTTTCTACTTCTATAATGGGTTTACCTCTGTGACGTGCTTCCTCTACTGCTGAATCTGACTGGTAAAACTGTTCAAATCAAGACCAGCCAACGATTTTGCCACTTCGGGTAACTTCTTTAAGGCGTTAAAGGTCGAGTTCAACCCGGTTGCTTTACCAATATTCCCCAGCGGCGTGGGTGCTGTCGAGAGCTTACCGATACTGGAAAAGTCCACGCCATTCAGAGAAGTAGCGGCACTGCCGATATTCTTGAGCTGATTTGCAACAGAGGAGGAGAGCTTAATGCTCCCCAGTCCATTGAGCTTCGACAAACTGGTTGCCAACTTGTCAATTTTATCAGCGGAAGAACCATCGACAGATTTCAGTGCTGAATCGAGGTTTCTGATTTGGTTCACAACACCTGTCAGTCCGATACCTTTCGTAGCACTTTTCAGTTTCCCCAGCGTGGAGGTAAGAGTGTCAATACTTCTTGCCGCTCCATCAGCAGAGGACTGTACTTCGAGTTGTAGACTTTCCACAGTGACATCACTCATAAAAATCCCTCCTTTCTATGGGATAGAATCGAATGATTAGATATCCTCTTGATATTCGCCGGATTTTTCCTTATAAATGCTGTGTCCTTTTTCCAGTGCAAGCCCTTTTTCCTTGCTTGCGGTCATGCTCTCAGTTATTTCAAGATAACTTTGAGCGGGGTTCTTTCCTGTCGTAGACATTATTCGTTTTCCTCCTTGTCTTCTAATGCGTCTTTTCTCAACCATAAAAGGCGAGAACGCTTTTTGCCGCTTGAATTAGTAATCCATTTGGCTTTAGTAGTCTGATTCTTGTCGGTTTCAATTAGCTTGTCGATTGCCAACTGCTGAAATAGGGCTGTCTTTCCGAGCGGAAAATTCAAATCCTGTGCGGCATAGAATTTTCGCACTTCGCTGTAAATCGTGTCGGGGTAGCAGTAGTAGAAATACTCATCAACATAACCCACAGGTTTGTACGAAGGACATTCTGCTGTTAAATCCGAGAAACGGATTTCTCCCCGGTCTAAAAGCTCCTTAACCGCATTGAGAAACAGCTTCACAGGCTTTTGACTTGCCCTCCTTCCTCTTGGCTTTCAACTTTTCACGGTATCTATTGCGAATAGCCCTGTCTTTTTCGGGATTTCGCTTTCTCCATTCCCGCATATAAGCGGCGTTCTCTGCTCTAATCTGTTTACGAGCCACTTCTAATGCTTCCTGTTCCGTCATTCTTGAACCTCCTTTCCGGCAACAAAAAAGGTGCGCTATCGTCAGAGAATTTAATCTCTGTGCGATAACGCACCTATCATTTCAACTTGTTCTCTCCATAACCAATACGGAGAGCGTGACCGAATCACTGTGGTTATTTTGTTGTTATCACCATTATAGCAAATGGGGCATAAATTACAACTATCGGATACGGATAAAAAGTTATCCGAATATCGTAATTTTATCTGATTCAGATAGCAAATCAATACCAATAGTATTGAAAATAACACGAAAATTCTTTTTGGATTTTTCGGGAATTTTTGAGAAGGGTCTCTCTACAATGTTGAAATGGTACTGTTGGTACTTCACTGGTACTACTGCTGTGTGCCATTCAAAAGATTATATCTTATCTCGATTGTGTTGCTCGGTAACAGATAGAAAGATAGATATAATATTATTTGTTTTTGGTACTAATGGTACTGTAAATTAAACTATACCCTCTCTCTAAAAACCTTTTATTGCTTGAGGGTATTCGGACTACTCCCTCGGCACTTTGAGCGGGGTATATATCCCCCTCCGGGGGGGGGTATCTGTTGCCGCTGGTGTGAGCTGTTCCCGGCTGGTGTTGGTGTGGTGGGAAAATCAACAGAAAATCAACACGCCCCAATATAAACCCATTCACACCCGAACGAGTTGGAACAGCAAGCCACAACAGGCGATTTACAGCCCAACATATAGAAAAGCCTTGTATTTGCTGTGTTTTCTCGCAACGGTATGAGCCGGAACAGCCCCGAACACCCCGGAACGAAAAAATACTATTGATAATTTAAAAAAATTTTTTTACACCTTTTTTTCGCCGCCTTCTCCTTCCTGCCCGACAGGGAATCGAAGGGTAAAGCAGCTGCCCACTCCGAGGGCGCTGTCCAGCGTCACCGTGCCGCCGTGCAGCGCGGCTATCTGGCGCACCATGGTCAGTCCCAGTCCGGTGCCGGCCTGTCCGCTGCGCGACGGCTCCACCTGATAGAATCGCTGCCAGATTTTTTCCTGCTGCTCCTTTGCAATGCCAATACCGTCATCCCGCACGACAAGCACAGCATCCGTCTGCTCCTGCCGCAGAGACACCCAGATATGTCCGTCCTGCCTGCCATACCGCACGGCGTTTCCAATCAGGTTTTGCAGCAGACGGCTCATCAGCGTGACATCAAAACGCGCTTCGACCTCCGGCTGAATGTCGGTTTGCAGCGTGATGTTCTTGGGAAAGGCGGGCTGCTCCGTACAAACCACCTCTACCAGGCCGCTCAGGTCGGCCCACTCAAAGGTGGCACGCTGCGTGCCCTGCTCCAGACGGGTCATCTGCAAAAGCTGCGCGATGAGGTCGGACATTTTGCCCGCCTGCCGCTCAATGACCTCAATCGCCTGCGCATATTGCTCGGTGGTTTCCGCATGCCGCCGTGCATCCTCACATTGGGCGAGGATAACCGCGGTCGGTGTGCGCAATTCATGTGAGGCATCCGAAGTGAACTGCTTTTCCGACTCGAAAGACGCTTCCAATCGCACAAACATGTTGTCAAATGCCTGTCCCAGCCGGCTGATCTCGTCCCGCCCGGGGGGCAGGCCGATACGACGGGACAAATCGCGTCCCTCTCCGATATTTTCCGCCGCGCGGATAATTTTGTCGATGGGGCGGAAGGTAGAGCGGGCCAGCAGATAGGAGCCGAGACCGCTTACCACCACCATCAAGGGCAGAATCAGCAGCGCAATACCGGTCATATCGTCCAGCACATCGGCTACATCCGGCGTCTGGATCATGCCGCGCACCCACACGCCGTCCTCCCAGTCAAATGGCAGCCAAAAATCCAGCACATAATAATTCCCGCTGTTTCCTTCCGCCATGCGGATTACGCCGTTTTCAAACTCCAGCGTATCCGGAAAGGACAGCGGCAGCTGTCCGGCAAGCAGTGCGTCGCTGCTGCTGTATATAACGGTATACACACCATTTTTTGTAAAAGAAAAATCTTCGCTGAACTTCAGGCTGTCGTTTTCCTTGGAAATACCGCTCAGGTTGCTGCGCACGGTATTGGTCAGTTGTTCATATGCGTTTTCATTAACGACCGAACTGCTCACCACAACCATAAACACCAGCACCGATGTGGTAAGCAGCAGCATGAGCAGCGTAATCCACAGGGTCAGCTTCTGCTTGACGGAAAATCGCTTCACGGCTCCTCCTTTAATATCCAGCCCGCGCCGCGAACCGTATGCAGCAGCTTTTTATCAAAGCCGCTGTCGATCTTTTTGCGCAGATAGGTGATATATACGTCCACCACGTTCGATCCGCCCGCATAATCATAATTCCAGATATGGTCCTCCAGCCGGGCGCGGGAAATAACCGTTCCTTTATGCTGTATCATATATTGCAGGATGGCATATTCCTTGGCCGACAGGCGAATCTCCTTGCCGCCGCGCGTGACCGTATGGCTGCCGGTGTCCACCGTCAGATCGGCCAGCGTCAGCACGCTGGTCTTTTGCGTGCCATATTTGCGCGTTGCCGCACGGATACGGGCGAGCAGCTCCTCAAAATCAAAAGGCTTGACCAGATAATCGTCCGCACCGAGATCCAGCCCCTCAATACGGTCATGCACACTGTCGCGCGCGGTCAGGAATATCACCGGAACAGCGCTGCCCTGTGCGCGCACGGTGCGCAGCACCTCGCGTCCGTCTTTTTTCGGCATCATAATATCCAAAAGCAAACAGTCGTATTCCGCTCCCAGCAAATAATCCAATGCGGCCTCTCCATCAAAGCAGGCGTCCACACTGTATCCCGCGCGCTCGAGCGTCCGGCAGATCAGCCGGTTAAGATCGCGCTCGTCTTCCGCTACCAGAATTCGCATAAAAACCCCTCCTATTCTTTATTATAGTACCAATTCATACCATTGGGCAAGGGAGTCTTGCGCATGATGCTTGCGTTTATCCCATCGGTCGGCTATAATTAAAAATAATACCGACCGGGCAGATTCCGGATATATCCGGTCACACACCATCCGGCTCTGCCGATAGGGCAATCAGGAGGAAACCCCATGAAAAAGATCATTACCATCAGCCGGCAGTTCGGTGCGGGCGGCGGCGAGCTTGGGCGGCGCGCAGCGGACGCACTGGGTATACCGCTATACAATAAGGATCTGATCCTTTGCACCGCCAAGGCATCCGCAGGGCTGACGCCCGCGCAGGTGCGCAAATGGGATGAGCGCGTGCCGACCAGCTTTGGTCTGACGCAAAGCCTGTTTGACTTTTACAACCGCCCGCTCAGTGACAAGCTGTGGGAGGCGCAGGTCAAGGCCATCCGTGAAATCGCAGACCGGGAAAGCTGCGTTATTGTCGGCCGCAACGCGGACTTTATTCTGCGGGAGTTTGACCACTGCCTGCGGGTGTTCATCCACGCGGATTTTGAGTGGCGCTTTGAACGGATGCGCGGCATGGTGGAGGACACCGAACCGGAAAAGCTCCGCGCCAACATTAAAGCTGTCGATAAGGCGCGCAGCGCATACTGCACACATTATACCGGCCGCCACTATGCCGATGCGACAAACTACGATTTGACCCTGTGCACCAGTGTATTGGGCATCGACTTCGCGCTCGAGGAAATTTTGCGGGCGGCGGAGCGGATTTAATTTGCTTTTTTGTCTAAAACAGGCTCTGTGCTTGACTGTAGCTTTATTTTACGCTATAATAAGTTCGGTATAATAGGCGATGGTGGTTGTCTGTATCCTTCCATCGCCTATTCTTTCACTATGGCTGATGCACTGCATGCGCGGGGAAAAACGCCATGCGGATGCGGATGGTAAGAAAAACGAAAAGGAGAATCATAAGTGAAAAAGATTATTTCTCTGCTGATGGCAGCCAGCCTGGCGCTGGGTCTGGCAGCTTGCGGCGGCAATTCGTCCGGTGGCGACAGCAATGCGTCTGGCGACGCTTCGGGTGACGGCAAGACTTGGGTGATCGCGTCCGACACCGTGTTCAAGCCCTTTGAATACACCGACGCTTCCGGCAACTTCGTCGGCATCGATGTGGACATCGTTGCGGCAATCGCGGAAGATCAGGGTTTTGCGTATGAGATCAAGCCCCTCGGCTGGGATGCCGCCATCGCGGCCTGCCAGGCCGGTCAGGCGGACGGCATGATCGCCGGCGCTTCCATCACCGATGAGCGCAAGGAAAGCGGCTGGATCTTCTCGGACGGCTACTATCAGGCTACGCAGACCATGACCGTTGCGGCGGATTCCGATATCACCGGCTTTGAAGACCTGTCCGGCAAGACGGTTGCCGTCAAGACCGGTACGCAGGGCGCGGCTTACGCTGAGAGCCTGATGGATCAGTATGGCTTCAAACTCACCTACTTTGAGGATTCGCCCACGATGTATCAGGCGGTTCTCGGCGGTCAGGCGGTTGCCTGCTTCGAGGATACCCCGATCATGGCTTCCTCCATCAAGGACGGAAATCTGGCACTCAAGATCCTTGAGGATACCGCTAACGAAGGCGCGCCGTATGGCTTTGCCATCTTCAATGCGGACAATCAGGAGCTGATCGACATGTTCAACGCCGGCCTTGCCAACATCAAGGAAAACGGCAAGTACGACGAGATCATCGCCAAGTATCTGGGCTGATCGCAGCCGATAGACCTGAGTTTTCAGGGGGCACTGGTTTGATCCGGCGCCCCCTCTTTTTACAAAGAAAGGGGTTCTGACCATTGATCCAAATCCTTACCGATTATGGGCCTTTGCTGCTGCGGGCACTGGGGCAGACGCTGCTGCTGACCCTGCTCGGACTGTTTTTCGCCTGTATCCTCGGCCTGATCTTCGGCATTATGAGCGTGGTCAAAAACCGCGCCTGCAACATTATTTCGACCATTTTTGTCGATGTGATCCGCGGTGTTCCGATGATCGTACTGGCTTTTTACGTTTATCTCGGTATTCCCTATCTGCTCAAAAACGGATGGGGTCTGGTGGGCATGGTACCCAGCGCCTTGCAGGCCGGTACAATCTGCCTTGCACTCAACTGCGGCGCTTACATGTCGGAAATCATCCGCGCCGGTATCCAAAGCGTGGACAAGGGCCAGATGGAGGCCGCGCGCAGCCTCGGCCTGCCGTACTGGAAGGCCATGCAGAAGGTCGTGCTGCCGCAGGCCATCCGCACCATGATCCCGTCCATTATCAACCAGTTCATCATCACGCTCAAGGATTCCTCTATTCTTTCGGTTATCGGATTCCCGGAGCTGGTCAACACCGCAAAGAACGTCGTAGCAAATACCTTTGATTCGTTCTCGGTCTGGACAATCGTGGCAATCATGTACCTGATCGTCATTACGCTGCTGTCCCGCTTTGCAAAGATCATGGAGAGGAGGCTCAATCGTGGCAGAGAATAACAAGCAGGCAAAGATTCATGTTTCTCATCTGAAAAAGAGCTTCGGTGATCTGGAAGTGCTCAAAGACGTCTCCATTGATATCCATGAGGGTGAGGTCGTTGTCATTCTGGGGCCGTCCGGCAGCGGTAAGTCCACCTTTTTGCGCTGTCTGAACCGTCTGGAGGAAATCACCGACGGCACGGTCATCGTCGACGGCTACGACATCACCGACAAGCACACCGATATCAACAAGGTGCGCGAAAACGTCGGCATGGTGTTCCAGCTGTTCAATCTGTTCAACAATCTGGATGTCATGGGCAACATGATGCTCGCGCCGACCGAGCTGAAAAAGGCCACCAAGGAGGAAGCACGCGAAACCGCCATGCGGCTGCTCAAGCGCGTGGGGCTGGCGGACAAGGCGGAAGCCTATCCCGCGCAGTTGTCCGGTGGCCAGAAGCAGCGCGTTGCTATCGCCCGTGCACTGGCGATGAATCCGGATATCATGCTGTTTGACGAGCCGACCTCCGCGCTCGACCCGGAAATGGTCGGCGAGGTGCTGCAGGTCATGCAGAATCTGGCCAAGGAAGGCATGACGATGGTTGTCGTCACACATGAGATTGGCTTTGCCCGTGAGGTTGCCAGCCGTGTGATCTTTATGGAGGGCGGCTACATCGTCGAGGAAGGCACGCCGGATGAGGTTATCAACCATCCGAAGGAGCCGCGCACGATCGATTTTCTAAGCAAGGTTCTGTAAAAGCACACATCTTTTTCGCTCAGAATATGCAAAACCACTACCATACTTTGCCGTAAGACAGGGTTATGGTAGTGGTTTTTTGCTATAACAAACAAATCAAACGGATTTTTTCTTTTTTATGGGAACTGCAAATAACAGACAAAAAAAATCCATAGGCATTTTACATAATCTACAAAATAAATTCTTGTGGATTATCACAATTTTCTTCAATTAAACTTGACAATGCAGAACGGGATGACTAATATTAGCTTACAGATAGTTCGTATTTAAGTCTTATGTTCGTATATACGTTCATAAAGACTGGTACAACTGGAAATAAGAGACAAGCAAGGTAATGGTTATGAACAACGCAATTGAGACAATGGCTGAACTGGTTGGTAATCAATTAAAGTTGGTTGATTTGAGCCACAATCTGGAAGTTGGAATGCCCAGCTGCCTGACACACGCCCGCTTTGGCCGTGTCCAGCATGAGGCGATTGAGTATGGAGACGCATTTACCCATGCTGCGTTGATTATGAGCGAGCACACCGGCACGCATATGGATGCTCCCAACCATCACATCCCCGGCAGCGACTATACCATCGAAAAGATTCCGGTTAAACGTCTTTTCGGCCGCGGCGTTATCATTGACGCCAGCCATCTGGGAAAGAATGAATGCCTTCCCGTAGAGTTTATTCAGGCATGGGAAAAGGAGCATGGTGCAATCCATGCGAACGATTTCGTACTCTTCCGCTTCGGCTGGGACAAAAAGTGGAATGTTCAACCCAACTGCAAGCCGTACGAGCATGACTGGCCGGGACTGGGCCAGGAGGCTTCCGAGTACCTGAAGAACAAGGGTGTAAGCGTAGTCGGTACGGACGCACTCGCGCTGGATGCCGGCGATGCCGTTGTTTGCCCCGCACATGATGTTCTGCTCGGCGCGGATATCTTCATTCTGGAGGCACTTGACAATCTGGATACCCTTCCTCCGTTCTGCTATATTGTTGCGCTCCCGCTCAAGGTAAAGGATGGCTCCGGCGCACCCGCCCGTGTGATTGCTCTGGTTGAGTAAGATGCCATCAGCGCATGGTTGCATGCGAGAAAGGAGTTGAGCCTGTGGCTAATCAAGAAAACACAGCCGTTGAGACGAAGAAAAAGAGCCTTTTGGATCGTGTCATCGACCTGATATCCTCCGTTTTTCTTCCGTTTATTACGCTGATGGTCGCAGCCGGTATCCTCAAGGGTATCGTCGCACTGCTGACCGCCGCTAACATCATTGTCGAAGGGCATCCGCTTTACAGCGTATTTTACGCGATGGGCGATGCGTTCTTCTACTTCATCCCGGTGTTTTTAGCATTCACCGCCGCAAAGCGCTTCGGCACCGAGCCGTTCTGTGCCGTATTGGTCGCTTGTGTCCTTGTACATCCGACATTCGTAGCCCTTATGGAGGCTGGAGAGGACTTTTCCATTCTCGGTCTGCCCGCAAAGGCAATGACTTACTCTTCCACGGTTATCCCCATCCTGTTGGCAGTTTACATGCTCAAGTGGGTGGAAATCCTTTGCAAAAAGGTGATTCCGGAAACGGTGCGGGCTATCCTGACCCCGCCGGTCTGCCTGATTCTGGTCATTCCGGTCACACTGGTTGTCTTTGGTCCGATTGGCCTCTATATTGGCAACTGGGTGGCGGCAGGATACCAGTGGCTGTATGGGCTTAGCCCTCTGGTGGCCGGTTTCGTATTGGGCGCCCTTTTCCAGGTCATGGTCGTGTTCGGTTTCAACTGGGGTCTGTTCCCCATCATCCTGAACAATATCGCAGTCAACGGATATGACACCATTCTGGCTCTGATCGGCGGTTCTATCTTCTCTCAAAGCGGCGCCGCACTTGCAGTCGGCATCCGCACCCGCAACACGCAACTGCGTTCGACCGCGGTATCCGCAGCCATTGCCGCCTTCTTCGGCATTACAGAGCCTGCGCTGTTCGGTGTGAACATCCGCTTGAAAAAGCCGATGATATGCGCCTGCATTGCCGGCGGTATCGGCGGTGCAATTGCCGGCTGGTTCCGCTGCCAGGCATCCGCGTTTGCCTTCCCCGCGCTGACCACGCTGCCTGTGTTCTGGACTGTGGCCTTTATCCCCTTCCTACTCTCCCTGGCCGTCAGCTTTGTTGCAGGTTTCGTCCTGACGCTGGTTATCGGCTTTGATGATTCCGCGGTTGAGGAAGAGGGCTGATTGACAGCCCACAAAGCAAATGGCATAGCAATAATTCCCACCCTATTTCCCCTTCCCCAACCGGTATCCCTAAATATGCGAGGAATGGCCACACTGGTAGTTCCTCGCATTTTTTTGCAGAATTCTTACTTTGCTTGCAAATAAGGAGTAAATTGCTATAATTAAAATAGGAAGCATTGGGCCGCATACTTCCCACATCCGACAGCTTCCTACATGAAAAGGGGGCTACTTGGATGGCACAAGACCAACATCGCACCACCACACGCATATTGGACATACTCGAACATGTATCTGCCGTGAAGGCGGGAATGACGCTGACAGAATTGGCGCAGACTCTGAACGCGCCCAAAAGCAGTCTGTTTCCCATCGTCCACACGTTGGAAGAGAGGCGGTATTTGCAGCAAAATCACGAGACCGGACGGTATATCATCGGTCCGAGCGGATTGGTCCTCGGCGCGGCGTTCTCGGCCGACAGTGGGATGGAGCCTGTCACGAAAATCATGAAACATGTGGTCGCCGTTTGTCAGGAGACCTGTCAGTTTGGTATTTTGGATCACGGCAATGTGCTGTATGTGGGAAAAGAAGACTCCACACAGGCAATTCGTATGATTTCCTGGGTCGGCAATCGCCTGCCCGCCAATGCCACAGCCATCGGAAAAGCGCTGCTCAGTGGGTTGACGGATGATGAAATCCGCGCGCTTTATGCCGACGGGATGCCGCGTTTGACCGAACATACGATCACCGATCTGGATATGCTGTTGGCACAGCTGGATGCGATACGCCACGGGGAAATCGCAACCGAGCAGGAGGAGTCAACCGCGCAGATGCTGTGCTGGGCGCTGCCGCTGCGTCGGCAAGGCAAGGTTTTCGCCGCGCTCAGCATATCGGTGCCGTTATTCCGCTGTCAGGAGGAAAAAATTGCACAGGTCATCCAATGCTTGAAGCAAGCACAGACCGAAATTGAACAGTTGGGCGAGCTTATCCATTTCTTTTGACCGCTGAAAGCGATATATTGCGCACAGCGCGCAGCAGAGAGACAGATCCATGTCAAACGGCAGGGGTCTGTTTTTTTATATATCGGATGTGGGATTCTCCATCATCGCCATTGCATTGGAATTTCCCAGCAATATAATGGGATTTTTTTGTGGAATATGTTAAAAAATATCCCAAATTCAATTTGACAGCTTTGTGCTATGGTGTTATAATCAATACATGGATTCGTAATTAAGAATAAGATTCTTAATTACGAACAGACAAAACAACGAGCAATCAATATGCTGACGCGAGTGTATCAAAGGATTTGATGCGGTAAAAACACAAAAATCCCAGTGCATGATTGCGGGTATGCCATCCGGACAAACAGATCATCACAGAGATAAAAAGGAGTGGAGCGCATGTGTAATGCCATGATCATTGACAGCAAGGATAATGTTGCGGTAGCCATTGAGCCGCTTTCCAAGGGCGATACCGTGACCTACCTTTGTAACGGTGTGGAACATACACTGACGGCGCGAGACGATATCACCATTTATCATAAACTGGCCATCCGGGATATTGTGTGCGGAGAGCCAGTCGTGAAATACGGGGAACATATCGGCATTGCGACCTGTGATATTCAGGCTGGCGAGCACGTCCATGTTCACAACGTGGAAGGCCGCCGCGAAAACCCGGAAGAAAAAGAATAGGAGGACAGACATGACTTTTTATGGATATCAGCGGCCCGACGGTCGCGTTGGCGTGCGCAATAAGGTACTGATTCTGCCCGCCAGTGTCTGTGCTTCGGATACCGCCCGCATTATCGCCCAGCAGGTGGATGGTGCAGTCACCTTCAACAATCAACTCGGCTGCTCGCAAGTCGCTTCCGATCAGCAGTATGTTATGGATGTAATGGCAGGTTATGCTGCAAACCCCAATATTTACGGAACGGTCGTCGTCTCCCTCGGGTGCGAAAACTGCCAGATGGATCTGGTGGTCAAGGCCATTGAGGAGCGCACCAACAAGCCAATCCGACAAGTGATTATTCAAGAGGTCGGCGGCACGCTCAAAGCGGCCGATATCGGCGTGCGATATGCCAAAGAACTGACGACGCAAGCCTCTCTGCTGCAAAAAATGCCGTTTCCCATTTCCGAACTGATCATCGGCACAGAATGTGGCGGCTCCGACCCCACCAGTGGTCTGGCGGCCAATGTCCTCATCGGAGAAATGAGCGACCGCATTGTGGCGGCAGGCGGCACCTCCATTCTGTCCGAAACCACGGAATTCATCGGCGCGGAGCACATTCTTGCCCGCCGCGCAGCAAACAAGGAGGTGCACGACCGGATTTTCGAGATCGTTCACCGGTATGAGCGCGCAATGCAGCTGGTCGGCGAGGAAATCCGCGAAGGCAATCCCGCGCCGGGCAACAAGGCGGGCGGCATTACGACGCTGGAGGAAAAATCTCTCGGCTGCATCCACAAGGGCGGCCACAGTCCCATTATGGCGGTTTATGACTATGCCAAGCAGGTCAAGCCCAAAAGCGGTCTGGTCATCATGGATACGCCGGGCAACGATCCGGCTTCGGTTTCCGCTATGGTGGCAGGCGGCGCGCAGGTGGTTGTTTTCTCCACCGGGCGCGGTACGCCAACCGGAAACCCCATCGCTCCGGTTATCAAAATCACCGGCAATCGTATGACCTTCGCCAAAATGGAGGACAACATTGATGTGGATGCCTCCTCTCTTATTTATGGCGGCAGCCTCCAGCAATTGGGAGACGACCTGATGCAGCTGGTGTCCGAGGTGGCCAGCGGCCGCCAAACCAAAGCCGAAGCGCTTGGTTTTACGGAAATGTCGATTGCCCGTGTGTGCAACTTTGTTTGAGCCTTTGTATACCAAAATAAGTATCTGTCGATATAGGAGATGAAAGTCCAATGAAGAAAAATTACGCCGTGATGGACGGAAACACGGCTGCAGCCCATGTTGCCTATGCCTTTACCGAGGTGGCGGCAATCTATCCGATCACGCCGTCCTCCCCGATGGCGGAAAAGGTGGATGAATGGTCTGCCAAGGGCAGAAAGAACCTGTTTGGTTCGACCGTGGATGTGATTCAGATGCAGTCCGAAGCGGGCGCCGCGGGCACCTGCCACGGCGCTTTGCAGGCCGGCGCTCTGACCACGACGTTTACTTCATCGCAGGGTCTGATGCTGATGATTCCCGCCATGTATGCCATGGGCGGTCAGTTTCTTCCCAATGTCATGCACATTGCTTCCCGTGTGGTTACCTCCAACCACCATTCCATCTTCGGCGACCATACCGACTTTATGACCTGCCGTACCACCGGCTATGCCATGCTGATGTCCTCCTCGCCGCAGGAAGCGATGGATTTGGGTGCGGTCGCGCACCTGTCGGCCATCCACGCCAAGTATGCGTTTATGCACTGCTTTGACGGTTTCCGTACCTCGCATGAAATGCAGCGCATCGAAGCGCTCGATTATGAGGATCTGCGTGGCCTGATCGACTATGACGCGCTCAAGCAATTCCGCGCACAGGCGCTCAACCCTGAGCATCCGACCAACCGCGGCAACAACGTCAACCCGGATATTTATTTCCAGTGCAAGGAAGGCGCAAACGTCAAAAGCGCGACTGTGCCGGAAACGGTCGAATATTACATGGGCAAAATCAACGAGCTGACCGGCCGCGACTACCATTTGTTCAACTACTACGGCGCACCGGATGCCGAGGAGGTCATCGTCGTGATGTGCTCGGCTTCGGAAGCGCTCAAGGAAACCGTTGACTACCTCAACGCACACGGCCGCAAGGTCGGCATGGTGCAGATCCATCTGTACCGTCCGTTCTCGGTTTCGCATTTTTCGGCGGCCATTCCGGCAACCTGCAAAAAGATTGCAGTGCTCGACCGCTCCAAGGAAGTCGGCTCGGTGGGCGAGCCGGTCTATCTGGACGTCTGCACGGCGCTCCATCAGGCAGGACGCGGCGATATTCAGGTGATCGGCGGCCGCTACGGCTTGTCCTCCAAGGACACTACGCCCGGCCAGCTGATTGCTGTTTATGACAATCTCGCGCAGGATACCCCGAAAAACAACTTTACTATCGGTATTAACGACGACGTGACCCACACCTCGCTCGACTATCAGGAAATCGAGATGGCGCATCCCGGTCAGGTTTCCTGCAAACTGTGGGGTCTCGGCGGCGACGGCACGGTAGGCGCCAACAAAAACGCCATCACGACCATCGGTCTGACGGCCAATAAATACGCGCAGGCCTATTTCTCCTACGATTCCATGAAATCAGGGGGCCTTACCCAGTCGCACCTGCGTTTTGGAAACGAGCCAATTCGCTCGACCTATCTCGTTTCGGCTGCGGATTTTGTAGCGGTACACGCGCCGACCTATGTCAGCAAATACGATACGACCGAAGATCTCAAGGAGGGCGGTATCTACCTGCTCAACTGCCCGTGGAGTGTAGAAGAACTGGAAACCCGCCTGCCGGCCAAGGTCAAGCGCGACCTGTGCCGCAAGCATGCGCAGTTCTACATCATCGACGCCGCCAAACTCGCCGCTGAAATCGGTTTGGGCAAACGCACCAACAGCATCCTGCAAGCAGCGTTCTTCGCACTGACCAAGGTCATCCCGCTGGATGTCGCGGTTGAGGATATGAAGAAGAACAACTACAATTCCTACTTCAAGAAGGCTGGGCAGAAGATTGTTGATTTGAACAATCAGGCGGTAGACGTCGGCATCAGCGCCGCCGTCAAGGTGGAGATTCCGGCAAACTGGGCCGATGCGGTCGATGCCCCGGCGCAGGAAATCGAGGCCACGCCTTTTGTCAAGGACATCGTACTGCCCATGGACCGCCAGCAAGGTGACAAACTGCCGGTTTCGGTATTCCAGAAGCACGGCGTGCTGGACGGCACTTGGGAAAACGGTACTTCGGCTTATGCCAAGCGCGGCGTTGCCACCATGGTGCCCAAGTGGGACGGCGACAAATGCGCACAGTGCAACCGGTGCGCAGCCACCTGTCCGCATGCGGCCATCCGCCCGGTTCTGCTGACCGAAGAGGAAAAGGCGAGCGTACCGGCTTCCTTCCAGACGGTACCGGCCAAGGGATTGGGCAAGGATGCGCCGTCGTATTCCTACCGGATTCAGATTTCCCCCTATGACTGTCTGGGCTGCGGCGTCTGCCTGACAGCATGCCCTGTTCAGGGCGCACTGACTATGACGCCATTTGAAGAAATGAAGAAAGAACAGAATAACTTTGATTCGGTTGCGATGAACGAACGCTATCTCAAGCCGGATGTCATCAGCGACAAGAACATGAAGTCCATCCAGTTTGCAAAGCCCTACTTCCAGTTCTCCGCCGCCTGTGCCGGCTGTGCCGAAACCACTTACATCAAATTGGTCAGCCAGCTGGTGGGCGACCATATGTACATCGGCAACGCGGCAGGCTGCTCCTCTGCATACAGCGGCGGCGCCCCCATTCTTCCGTATTGCAAAGACCAGCGCGGCTTTGGCCCGGCTTGGGAGCACTCGCTGTTTGAAGATAACGCGGAATTTGCCTACGGCTTTTTCCATGCACAGGATGCTATCCGCAAAGAAATCTTTGTGCGTCTGGATGCTCTTCTTGAAGAGGGCATCGCGGTGGATGCCATCCACGCTTATCTGGCAAACTGGAACGATAGGGAAAAATCCCGCATAGTTTCGGATGCACTGATTGCAATGCTGAATGATGTCAAAAAAACGCCCGATGTTGCCTTTGTACTGGAAAACAAGGAGTATCTGTCGAAAAAATCCGTATGGGCAATCGGCGGCGACGGCTGGGCTTACGATATCGGTTTCGGCGGTATCGACCATGTGCTCGCACAGAATCAGGATGTCAACCTGATGGTGCTGGATACCGAAGTCTATTCCAACACAGGCGGACAGTCCTCCAAGGCAACGCCGACCGCCGCGGTGGCAAAATTCGCCTCGGGCGGCAAGCAGATTGCCAAAAAGGACCTCGGCGCCATCTTTATGAACTATGGCTATGTATATGTCGCACAGGTAGCCATCGGTTACGATCAGGCACAGACGCTCAAAGCCATCCGCGAAGCGGAAGCCTATCCGGGTCCGTCTCTGATCATCTGCTACTGCCCGTGCCTTGAGCAGCATATCAAGGCAGGCATGGGCTGCACGCAGACCGAAATGAAGAAAGCGGTCGAATGTGGATACTGGCAGCTGTATCGCTACGACCCGCGCCGCACAGAGCAGGGACTCAATCCCTTCCAGCTGGATTCTCCCGAGCCGGATACCAGCAAGCTGATGGATTACCTGATGGGCGAAAACCGTTTCGCATCGCTCAAAAATAACTTCCCCGATCGTGCCGACGCCCTTTATAAAAAAGCGATTTGCGATATCAAGGCACGCTATGAAAAGTACCGCAAAATAGCGGAAAACACCAACGCATAATATTCCTACTCTCTGAAATGTTTGTCTGATAGTCTCTGACGGCAAAACCCGTTTCATCGATAATGCCATTATCGATGAAACGGGTTTTTGTCTTTTATAAACCAACTCCGGTTTTCCGAGCACGCTCAAATGTTGGATTGCCTATCATATCGGCGACATGCTTTTCCTCATCCATGTAGGTGGTAGTACTGCTGCCCATCAGTAAAGCCTTTTGATAATGGATACACAGGTATCGATTCCCAGTGTTCCGCTATTGAGCGTGATATCATAATTTTGTGCACGGCCCCACTTCATATTGGTATAAAACCGATGATAGATGGCACGGCGCTTATCCTTGTCCTTGAGTCGCTGCTCCGGGGAGGCTTCACGTTCGCCATATACCTTGACAATGCGCTCGGCACGGAATTTCATATCCGCATGGATGAACACCCGCAGGCAATCCGCCTTTTCCCGCAGGATATAATCCGCGCAGCGGCCTACGATAACGCACGGCCCCTTCTCCGCCAGTTCGGTGATGGTGTTGTACTGAATCGTCCAAAGATAGTCCGCATTGTTCAGGCCGGGCACCCGATGAGAAAACGCGGAGGACAGATAGGCACCCCCGCAAAAGGACAACAAAAAACCGATTTTGCGCATCAGCGTGGAAGAGCCTGCGGAAAATCCGCAGGCCCTTCTTTTTGCGCACGTCAGAAAAGGGCGAAAACAGCCGGTTAACTGTCCTCGCCCCCGCTATTTGAGAAGTGCTGCGAAAAACGATCTCTCGATACGGGTTAAGCCCCAGCCGTATATGGGGAAAATGAGGGCATGTGGTGTTCCATATGCCTTCATTTTGGCCTATGCTTCACAAAAACAACTTCCGAAATTTGGATGCAGTTAAATTGCAGTGATGCAAATATTGTTGTGGCTTTTTCTATCCGCTTGTGGTATGTTGTCTTGCTACAAGGGGGTAGGATAATATGCGCAATACACTGAAACTGCTGTATGATAGATTTTATACACCTGTGCCCATGGCAGAAGCTGAACAGGAAATTGAAGTTTGCCACCGTCAGCTCATTGAGCGACTGGAAAAACCGGAGAGAAAACTGGTGCTGCGGATCATGGATACCCAGAATCTAATGGCAGAAGAGCGCTCCATGGACAGTTTTCTCTGTGGCTTTCACCTGGCTTTGGAAATGGCAAACGAATTGAATTACTATAAACAGGACAGGCAGTCATTGTCAGTTGAAGAAGTTGAGACAGATGCCAGTTCTGATGATTGTAACAGGAAGCAGTAGGCATTTAGCACCTCTCACCTATCTGCTCCGGGATGGGAAAACGGTGAGTTTCCGCTATGAGGGGCAGGAATACTCCATCGCCATCCGCAAGGTGTCCCTGTTCCCACAGGGCTATGCCGCGGTCTTGACCCAGAGCATTCTGCTGGATGAGCCTTCTGTGATCGTGGCGGATATCGGTGGCTGGACGGTGGATCTGATGCGTTTGGACAACCGTATCCCCAATGCATCGACCTGCCGCAGTCTGGAACTTGGCATGATCCGCTGTCTGGATGAGATCGGTGAGCAGATCCGCCGCGCACTGGGCCTGTCTATGACGGCGGCACAGATGGAAAGCGTGCTGCGCGGCGATGCTGTCCATATCAACGAGGATGCCAGAAAAATTATTGACCGGCAGGCAGACGCCTATGTCCATCGCCTGCTCTCCGCCATTACGGAGAGTGGACTGGATACCCGTGCCATGCCTGCTGTTTTTCTGGGCGGCGGCGCGGCGCTGCTGAAGCGGAATGTATCCGCTGCGGACGGCCTTTGCCGCCCAGTCATCCTTGACGATGTGTCCCTCAACGCCAAAGGCTATGAGCGGCTGGCAGAGCGGCTCACAAAGAACGATGAGCAGTAACAAAAAGCGGATCAATCTGTCCTTTTCCATGTCCTCGCCCATACAGCGCAGGGCGTGGAAGAAGCTGACGGAGATCCCCGCGGGGCAGCGCACCGCCGCGGTCTGCCGCATGGTCTGTGAGTATAAAGGGCAGCAGGAACTGCTGGATGCCGTTCGCCAGACTATCCGGCAGGAACTGCGGGGAGTGCAGCTTACCAAAGAAGAAGCGCAGGATAGCGGCAGCGCCGGGGATGTAGATGAAAGCGTCCTCGGCTTTTTGCTTGCCCTGCAGGAAGGAGATGAGATGACCTGATCCGATATTTTGATATGTTTGCCGGCATCGGCGGCTTCCGCACGGGATTGACCCGCGCGGGCGGTTTCCAGTGCGTAGGACACTGCGAGATCGACAAATACGCCAATGCCAGCTATGAGGCCATTTATGAGCCGGGAAAGGAGGAACGATATTATCACGATGCCACAAAAATCGACCCCGCAGACCTGCCGGACTTCGACCTTCTGTGCGGAGGATTCCCTTGTCAGGCATTTTCAATCGCTGGCAGAAGAAGGGGCTTTGACGACACCCGTGGCACTCTCTTCTTTGAAATTGCCCGATTGGCTCAATCCAAACGACCTTCGTATCTTCTGCTCGAAAACGTTCCGGGACTGCTGTCGCATGACAAAGGCCGGACGTTTTCTGTCATCCTCGCCACGCTTAATGACCTGGGGTACCGCGTGGAATGGATGGTGCTTAACAGCAAACATTTTGGAGTCCCGCAATCCAGAAGGCGGCTGTTCCTTATCTGCTATCTTGATCCCCGATGCGCCGGAAAAATATTTCCTGTCTTCGGCACAGGTGGAAAAGCTCTTATACAAGTCCTCGGAGGCTCGCAAGGCTCCCGTGTCTACGACGCAGATGGAATAGCCTGCACGCAGACTGCCGGCGCTGGAGGTGTGGGCGGCAAAACAGGATTGTACCTTATTCCATCACAGAAACCATTTGTGGATTTGTGCGCAGGAAAGCCAAAACAGACGGACACCGCCCGCTGCCTCACTGCCCGTTATGGTCAGACAACGCTGTCTAATCATAAAGCAGAGCGTTCCGGCGTTCTGCTCATCAAGGAAGCCACGAAAAAAGGCTATAAAGAGGCAAATCCCGGTGACAGCGTCGATCTCGGCTTTTCCGGGAGCAACACTCGCCGTGGTCGTGTGGGACAGGATATCGCCCATACATTGGAGACGAGCTGCATCCAGGGCATCGTGGAACGTGGCGGACGCATCCGGCGTCTGATGCCGCGGGAGTGTCTGCGGCTGCAGGGCTTCGATGAGTGGCAGATCGACCGCATCCTCGCCATCCAGTCTGACGCACAGGCGTATAAGCAGGCGGGCAACAGCGTCACCGCCAATGTCATTGAGGCCATCGGGCGCCGTATCCGGGAGGTGGATGCGGAACTGAAAGCGGGTGCTGCCGCATGATCGGGTTGAAGGACCAGTGCTTCGGCGTGGAAGTTGAAATGACCGGCATCACCCGTGAGCAGGCGGCAACAGCACTGGCTTCGTATTTTGCAACGGACGCCCGCTATGTGGGCGGCGCTTACGATAAATGGTGTGTGACGGATCGGGACGGCAAAGAGTGGACGGTCATGAGTGACTCCAGCATCCACGGGGAGCAGAAGATCGGCAGCGGCTATCGTGCAACAGGTGACTACAGATACCGCGTGGAGATGGTAACGCCAAAGCTCACCTATGCGGAACTGCCCAAGCTGCAGGAGTGTGTCCGGCAGGTGCGTCACGCAGGGGCCAAGGCCAACAGCTCCTGCGGCATCCATGTCCATGTGGACGCCGCAAACCATAACCGGCAGAGTCTGAAAAACCTCATCGGCATCATGTACTCCAAGGAGGATATCCTGTTCAAAGCGCTGCAGGTCAATGAAAGCCGGGCGTCCCGCTGGTGTCAGAAGGTGCGGGAACCCATGCTGAAGCAGGCACGCAGGCTCTCGTCGGATGAGACAAGGGACCTGACGCAGCTGGAGAATATCTGGTACGAGGGAGATAACGGCAGCGCAGACCACTATAACTGGACCCGCTATTACGCGCTGAATCTGCATTCGGTCTTTTACCGGGGGACGGTGGAATGGCGCTGTTTCAATTCCACGCTCCATGCGGGAAAAGTCGCCGCCTATGTGAATCTGTGCCTTGCCATCTCCGCCCAGGCTATTGCCCAGCGCAGCACGGTCATGCGCAAGACCCACAGCGACAATGAGCTGTTTACCTTCCGGGTCTGGCTGGTGCGGCTGGGACTCAACGGCGAGGAATTCAAGCATACCCGTGACCACCTGTTGGCAAATCTGGACGGTGATCGGGCGTGGCGTTTCGATAAGGACAGCTATGCAGTCAACAAAAAGAAGAAAAAATCCAGAGAAATGGAGAGGTGAAGCCTTTGAAGATTCAAATTGAAGATACCATGTACGAAGGAACCGCAGCCGGGATCATGGAACAGCTTCGGGATCTCAGCTTTGATCCCACAGAGTTCCCGGATGTGGAGACCTACATCTGGTTTGTACAGAATAATGTCATCCGCACCACGGGAATGGACTGTCCGCTGCCGGATGGCGATGCGGAGACACAGGCGGCAGCCCTGCTCCGTCATCTGGAACGCTTTGGCGCTCTAACGATGCTGGAGGTGTGATATGGAGGAAAACCTGTATTTTGCCTACGGCAGCAACCTTGATCTGGAGCAGATGGCGCAGCGCTGTCCGGATGCCGAGATCGTGGGACCGGTCAGGCTGGAAAACTACGAACTGCGGTTCCGCGGCAGCGGCTTTGCTACCGTTGCGCCGAAAAAAGGCAGCGTTGTCTATGGATTGCTGTGGAAGCTCACGCCAAACTGCGAACAGTCTCTGGACCGGTACGAGGGGTATCCCCGCCACTACACGAAAGAAACCGTGACGGTTAAAGACGCGGCTGGCGCAGAGATCCCCGTCATGGTCTATATCATGGCAGAGCCTTATTGCCGCCAGCCTGCACTGCCGTCCCCGTATTATTACCGCGTGATCCAGCGAGGCTTTGAAGCCAACGGCCTGCCGGTGGAGTCATTACAGGCTGCGTGGGACAGGACCGTTGACGAGGTGTTCTCCGGAAAAATGGATAAGCCGAGGAATAAGAAATCGGAACGACACAAAGAGCCGGAACGGTAATGGCTCTGCCGCAGCAGAAAGAAATAGCCTGTTTGCAATTTCCGCCGCGTGTGTTACAATATCCCCTGTTTGTGGAAGGGGTGCGGATATGTTTTACACGATGGAGGAAGCCGCTGTCCTCGGCGGCTTTCTGGAACTGTATCTGGAACGGGATAGTGTTGACCCGGCGGTGCGGGAACGGCACCGGAAATTCCGGCAGGGGCTGCTGGGCGGCGCACTGGAACGGACCGATTATGAATGGGCTGCTGCGGCGCTGGGATTCCTGCGCCCCCAATGGTGGCCAGAGCATGAAGATCACCGGGCGTTGGAGAATGCCCTGCTGAAGACCCGGACGCTGGCATCCAAAAAAGAATAAGAATCACCATTTGCGGCAACGGCAGAGGAATCTGTCGCTGCCGCTTTTCTTTTGAAGAAGGAGGAACCCATATCAGCACAGAAAAAATGAAAGTCCTTGTGGTGCGCCCCATGGAACTGCCTGAAGTGCAGGAGATCGACCACACCCTTTCTGCCATGCAGGAACTGGTAGGCGGCACCATTCAGGCAGTTTACCCCTTCGATGACCCGGTGGCGCTCGTCTGCAATGACGAGGGCAAGCTGCTGGGCCTGCCGTGGAACCGCGCCCTGACCGATAATCACGGTGTGCCATATGACATTGTCTGCGGCACATTTTTTGTTGCCGGTCTTAAAGAGGATGATTTTGCCTCGCTGACGGAGCAGCAGATTGAAAAGTACAAGGACAAATACAGCCATGAAATGATCCTTTCTGTTCCGAAACAGCCGGAGGCACAAAAGAAACCAACGAAGAAGGAGAAGCATGAATATGAAAGATAACTGCATTCTGACTGCTGAGTCAGTCACCGAGGGACATCCCGACAAGCTCTGCGACACCATCGCGGACGCGGTGGTGGATGCCTGCCTTACGCAGGATGCCGCTGCCCGCGTTGCCTGCGAGGTCATGGCCACAGCCGGAAAGATCATCGCCGCAGGCGAGATCACGGCAGCGAAGATTCCGGACATCCCTGCCATTATTTGCAGGACGGTGCGGGAAGCCGGATACGGCGGCAGTGACCATGAGGTGGAGGTCATCACCCATGAGCAGAGTCCCGACATTGCGGAAGCCGTGTGTGGCGGCACGGAGACCGGCGCAGGAGATCAGGGAATCCTGTACGGCTTTGCCTGCGATGAAACAAAGGAGCTGCTGCCTCTGCCTGTGGTGCTGGCGCATCGACTGACCCGCCTGTTGACCGATACCCGCAGACAGGGCATCATCCCCGGCCTGCGTCCGGACGGCAAGGCGCAGGTGTCTGTGGAATACCGCTCTGGAGTCCCGTACCGCATTGCCGCAGTGGTGGTATCCTGCCAGCATGAGGAGGAACTGCCCCTGCCGGAACTGCGCCGGGACATCCTGCTCCATGTGATCCGGCCCGCCATGCAGGAGCTGCCGCCGGATGAACATACAGAGGTGTTGATCAACCCCTCGGGTCGATTTGTCCAGGGCGGTTTTGAAGCGGACACCGGGCTCACCGGACGCAAGCTGATGGTGGATACCTACGGCGGCCTCGCCCCTCATGGCGGCGGCGCGCTGTCCGGCAAGGATGGAACGAAGGTGGACCGCAGTGGCGCGTACATGGCCCGTTATATTGCCAGGAATATCGTGGCGGCAGGACTGGCAAAGCGCTGCACCATCAGCCTTGCCTATGCCATCGGTAGGGCACAGCCTGTAGCGGTGACGGTGGATACGGAGCATACCGGCATCTATTCCGATGACGTGTTGGAACAGGCAGTCCGCACGGTATTCAACCTGACACCGGACGGCATGATCGGAACGCTGGGACTGGATCAGCCCATGTTCCAAAAGTTCTGCAATTACGGTCACTTCACCCATGCGGACGCGCCCTGGGAGCGCACGGATATGACAGAGGTGCTGGAATGTGCCTGTCATGCCAAGGACATGGGCGTATCGGACCGATAACAGAAAAGGCCCGCGAGAGATCGTCTCTCGCGGGCGTGTTATCACTGTACGGAATCCTTGAATGCCTTGCCGGGCTTGAAAGCCGGCGCCTTGGAAGCGGGGATTTCAATGGTGGCTCCGGTGGCGGGATTTTTGCCGGTGCGGGCGGCGCGCTCCTTCACCTCGAAAGTGCCGAAGCCCACCAGCTGTACCTTGTCACCGGACTTCAACGCAGCCTGCAGCGTGTCGACAAACGCATTCAGAGCGGTGTCACAGTCCTTCTTGGTAAGGCCGCTGGCTTCCGCCATGGCGGTGATCAGTTCTGTCTTATTCATCGTATTTCGTCTCCTTTATATCTAAAATGACCGGAAATGATATGCGCTATTATAGCAGACTCCCCACCTGCTGACAATACTGCAGCAAAAACAGAATCAGAGAGGATGATCACGATTTCAAAAGAAAAGAAGAAAACACCACATATTGCAGCCTGCTCCTTCGGCAAAGATAGCCTTGCTACGATCCTGCTGGCGCTGGAGCACGGGGAACCGCTGGATGAAGTGGTCTACTGTGAGGTGATGTTCGATAAAAGGACCTCCGGCGAGGTGCCGGAGCATCGGGCATTCATCTACGAGACTGCGATCCCCAGGCTGGAACAGTTGGGGGTCCCTGTCCGTGTGCTGCGTTCGGATAAGACCTATCTGGACCTGTTTGCCGGAGCCATTACCCGCGGTCCGAAAAAAGGACTTCGACGCGGATTCCCTCTGTGCGGGCATTGCTACGTTCAGCGGGACTGCAAGCTCCGTCCCATCCGCCGGTATAACAAGACTCTGACGCCGGATGCTGTGCAGTATGTGGGCATCGCCAGCGATGAGCCGGTGCGCTTGCGCCGCTTGCAGGGAAATCAGGTGTCCCTGCTGGAAAAATATCACTACACCGAAGAGGATGCAAAGCAGCTCTGCCAAACGGCAGGGCTGCTTTCACCTGTCTATGCGTTTACAGACCGTGGCGGCTGCTGGTTCTGCCCGAATGCCAAGCGGAAGGAACTGCGGCACCTCTATGACAACCATCCGAAGCTGTGGGCGAAAATGCTGGAACTGCAGGCAATGCCGGGAAAGGTGTCCGAGAAATTCAACCGCACGGAGCGCTTTTCCGACATCGATGCGGCATTCCGAAAAGAAGATGCCCTGTACCCAAAAGCGGCATAAAAAAGAAAAAGGAGATGAGAACCATCAGCAATCAGAAATATGAGATCACAGACATGGCCCATGAGGAATATCCGTTCCTGCACCGCATCCGTGCGCTGCGGGATATCTGCGGCGAGATCCGCGCAGGCGACATAGGTGGCTTCGTGGAAAGCGAAAGCAACCTGTCCGCGGAGCCGGGAGACTGCGCGTGGATCTTCGATGACGCCATTGCAGCGGGTGACGCCTATGTGGATCGGGACGCCTGTCTGCGGGGCGACGCCATTGCCTGTGGCAGCGCCTATGTTTCCAAAGGCAGCGTGATGAGCGGCCACAGCCGCGCCGAGGACAACGCCTATCTCCGCGGAGCCTCCATGACCGGAAAAGCGCTGGCTTCCGGAAACGCGCAGATCATTCACGATCCCCATACGATGGGGACTCCCATCCTGTCCGGCAACTGCAAGGTGTATGGCACGGTGCAGGGGGATATCCGCATCACCGGTTCTGCCGTGATCCTGCCCTGCGAGGAAGTCCGCAACGATACACGGGATACCTTTGTCCTGAGCGGCAAGAGCCGCAGCGTGATCCGCGGCATCGGGCGTGAGACAGTGCAACCCCTGCAAAAAGAAACAAGCCCTATGAAAACAAAAACGCCAAAGAAACGAGGTGTAGAGCGATGACCGTGTATGAGCAGGAACTGCGAAAGCTGTTTGAACATAGCAATCTCGTGGATCGGCCTCAATTTTCCGGGCGTGTGTGCGTGGGAGATCTCGGAAATGACCTGCGTGTACGGGCAGAGTTTCTCTCTACCCACATCTCCAGCCAATATGACGCCATCCGCCTCACGGTGCTCAACCGCACGGAGGGTGTGGTGGACCGGACGCTGCTGCGCTTTCAGGATGTCTGGGGCAAAAAGCAGGTGCCGAACAACCCGAACTTCCGCAGCGGCGTCATTCCCCACCTGTGGGATGACTACGGAAAAGTGGAGTGGTACGCCTATCACCCCACTGCCGCGGACTATGCCGCTCTGCGGGATGCCGTCGGTCAGTATCTGTCCGCATTCCGGGAGCGCACGCCGGAGCTGGAACGGAGCGGCCCCAAGCTGGTCTATATCTGTGCTCCGCTGCGGGGCGATGTGACAAACAATGTAGAGTTTGCGCGGCAGAAAGCGCAGGAGGTGTTTGCGGAGGGGAATATCCCCATCTGTCCGCATCTGCTGTTCCCGCCTGTCGCAGATCCCGCCGATCCCGCCCAGGACGAGAAAGCCAGGGCGATGGGACTGCGCCTGCTGGAATCCTGCCAGCAGATGAATGTGTACGGTCCGGTCTGGACGGATGGGATGTGGCAGGAGATCTACAAAGCCGGCGAGCTGGGCATCCCCGTGATGACGGATCAGACAACCATTGGACGGACGCCACCTGCACGGCATCCCAAAAGAAAGGAGAGATAAATGCCAATTGAAAAGATCAGCGCGGACGATCTGCGGGATATGGAGCATCAGGAGGGACTGGTGCTCCAGGGCTGCGGCGGTGAGGCGCGGGAGTGGCTGGATGGCATCAACGACCTGCTGACGCAGGACGGCATCCTGCAGAATGGCAGCCGCTTTGAGACGGTCAAGGTTTTTCAGCACGATGGACTCACCAATCTGCTGTTCCCCTTCGAGGACATTCAGGTGGACATGGGGAAACTGGCAATGTGGCGCTTGCAGACCCACGGCGCATTCGGAGGCACATGGCTTTCTGACTATGTTCCCAACAGACTGGGTGGATTCCACTCTGCCCGGCAGGAGAAACCCCGCCCTCTCTGCCCTCTGCTGGGGCAGGACGGCAACATCTTCCATCTGATGGGTATTGCCGCCAGAGTTCTCCGGCAGAATGGCATGGCGGCAGAAGCAAAGGAAATGCAGGCCCGCATCATGGGTGGAGCGTGCCGCAGCTACGAGGAAGCACTGGGAATCATCAGCGAATATGTGGAGACGGAGCTGTCTCCGCCCCGCGAAAATCGAACGAAAAAGAAGGAGAAGCATGAGTATGAGCGATAATCAGAAATGGAGCATCCTCCAGGGGGATGCTCTGAAGGTGCTGGGGACCTTTGCCCCCAACACCTTTGACGCTGTGATCACCGATCCGCCCTATGCGTCCGGTGGACGCACCCAGGCGGAGAAAAACAAATCCACCGCCCGGAAGTATTCCAGTATGGGTGAGAACGCGCCGCCCCCTTTCGATGGGGACGCCAAGGACCAGCGCTCCTGGACCCGCTGGGCGGCAGAGTGGCTGTATGAGGCAAGAAAGGTATGCAAGAGCGGCGCGCCGGTTTGTATGTTCATTGACTGGCGGCAGCTCCCGGCAGCCACCGACGCCCTGCAGTGGGCTGGCTGGATCTGGCGGGGCACCGCTGTCTGGGATAAGGGCAACAGCCGCCCGCAGAAGGGGCGCTTCCGCCAGCAGGCGGAATATATCGTCTGGGGCTCCAACGGCGATATGCCTATCAGCCGCCCGGTCCCGTGTCTGCCGGGCGTGTTCAAATACGGCAATCCTCAGAGCCGCATCCATCTGACGGAGAAGCCGCTGCAGCTGATGCGGGACATCGTGAAGATCACGGAACCGGGCGGGCATATTCTCGACCCCTTCGCCGGTTCCGGCACCACGGTGCTGGCGGCTGTGCAGGAGGGCTATACCGCCACCGGCATCGAAGTCACAGACACCTATGCGGAGCTGGCACGGGAACGTATCCGAGCCGAGCTGGAAAAGGCGGCATGATATACTGGGCTGTCTGGCAACACTACTTGCTAAAACAGGGATAAGTCGGTATAATAAAAACAATAGAATGGTGTTACAAGCGAGGACGCAGGTATGAATGATCGAAACGCACAATATGATCCGGAAACGGGAAAGCCGCTGGACCAGTCCTATTTGGAATGCGGACTGCCGGAAGACCTCCACGAATCCATCCTGAGAATGGAGGAATCATGGAACATCATTGACAGCGGCAGGCAGGATAACCATTGGGATCTCTGGTGGTGCGACCTGAATGCGCTGATCAATTCATATGAAGTAGAGCAGGTCATCTCATCAGAACAGGCATGGTATCTGAGAGAAAAATATCTCCGTATGGAAAGAGAGGGCATCTCCTGTGAGTAATCATTTTGTACAAGAACTGATCGATAGATTCCAAATTGAGCAGAAGAAAAACGACCGCAGCGGTGTTTACGCTATTACGCAGAGAATGCTGGCCTACAATTCCAACAAAATTGAAGGAAGCACCTTAACAGAAAAGCAAACGGCCTCCCTGTTTGATACCGGCACCTTATCTGCTGAAGATGCGCTGATCCGAGCAAAGGACGTAGAGGAAATGACGGGGCATTTTCTGATGTTCAATGAAATGCTCAAGACCTACGATCAACCGCTCTCACACGAACTCATTAAACGATATCACTACAAGCTGAAAAGCGGTGTCTTTGAAGATATTGCCAACGGCTATCCCATCGGGGAATATAAGAACAGAAGAAACCGTGTCTCAGATATTGTCACGGCCCTGCCGGAAGAAGTGGAAGCGCGCATGACAGAATTGCTTGCGGGATACAATGCTCTCCCACAGCATACTCTGACGGATCTGGCTAAGTTCCACGCTGAATATGAGATGATCCATCCTTTTCAAGATGGAAACGGGAGAACCGGCCGCGTGATTCTGTTCAAAGAATGTCTGAAAAACGGATTGGTACCCTTCGTGATAAGTGATGATAAGAAAATCGAGTATTACCATGCGCTGAACACCGCACAGTCCAAAGGAGACTATGCGCCTCTTGAGGCATTCTTTGTAGAGGAACAGACGAGCTATTATCAACAGGTAGAAGGATTCGTCCTTCCCTTCGACGCAGCTCGAACTACTGCACGAAACAGCAGGCAGAAAACGGAAGAGATCGAGCGTTGATTCAATATTTGAACGGGCAGGGTGTCATCAAGACACCCTGCCTCTTCTATTTTGGGTGTTACATTGACACCCTGTGCGGAAGGACCCTGCGAAACCGGATGTCTGGCGCTGCTGCCAGACATTTCTTTTTTCTGGAAAAGGTGCGGACCGTGTCCACCTGCATTGGAATCAACCTACCTCTCAAAAAGCGCCCCGCCGTCGGCGGGGAACAGCCAACGCCGCCGATGGCGGCGCTGGCGCAAGCATAGCGTTTGTATGACAAACGCGCTTGCTGGGGCATCCCCAGTCCCCAATGCCGCCTGCGGGCGGAAGATTTTGCGGCAGTGCCGCAGGAAAGGAGGGCGATATGCCCGGAAAAACACACATGATCTCCGTCCGGCTGACAGACGCGGAGCGCAGGAAGCTGTCGCAGATCTGCGCCGTCTCCGGCCTGCCGGTCAGCGCGGCGATCCGGGAGATGATCGGCGGCGTTGCCATCCGCCAGCGGCCACCGCAGGAGCTCCACGACCTGTATGTGGAGATCAACCACATCGGCAATAACATCAATCAGATCGCCCGCAAAGCCAACGCCGGCTTTGCGACGAAAGAGGATGTCAGGGAACTGAAATTCCTGATGCGGACGATAGAGACAAAAATGACAGAATTGGTGAAACAGTAATGGCAGTCACAAAGATCCTTGCCCGCAGAGCCGGTTTGGCGCAGGCCATTGCCTATGTGGTCAACGGTGACAAGACGGAGGAACAGGTGCTGACTGCCGCGCAGGGGTGCTCAATCGGAAGTGCCTGTGCCGAGATGCAGGATGCCAAGATCCGCTGGAATAAAACAGACGGAGTACAGCTCTATCATATCATCCAGTCCTTCCGTCCGGGCGAGATCACGCCGGGATTGGCGCTGGAGATCGCGCAGGAATTCGTGCGGGAGCATCTGCCCGGATACCAGGCGGTCATCGGCATCCATACAGACCGGGAACACATCCACGCCCATATCGTATTCAATTCCGTCAACCAGCTTACCGGAGGAAAATACCACAGCAATGCCCGAAGCTACTACCAGCAGATCCGTGCCATTTCAGACCGGCTCTGCCGGGAGCATGGATTATCTGTCATCGTGCAGGGCGAGCCTGCCAGGTCGGTCAGCTACATCGAGTGGCTGCGCCAGTCCAGGGGGCAGCCCACCTTCCGCTCCATGCTGGAGGCAGATCTGCGGGATGCCATCCGGGATGCCAACGACCTCGGTCACTTCTTCCTGCTCATGGAGCATAAGGGGTATGAGATCTATCATGGCGGCAGGCTCGGCTTCCGGCTGCGGGGGCAGGATCGATACCAGTACCCCGGCAGGCAAGATCCGCTGTTCACAGAGGACGGTATCCGCACTGCCATCCAGGGCAACCTGGAACAGATCGAAGCGGGGCTGCGGCCTGTCTTGCCTGTGCGTCCGGCATATCAGCCGTATCGGAAGCATCCCAGATACAGCGGTTTCCTCGCCCTCTATGTCCATTATCTCTACCTGCTGGGCAAGATCGAAAAGCGGCAGTACCCGCCCCGCATGACGCCGCATCTGCGGCGGGCGGTCATGCACTTTGAGCGGTATCAGGCACAGTTCGCGTTCCTACGGGAAAATGACATCACAACGCCTGCTGACATGGCGGCATTCGAACAACGCACAGAGGAAACGCTGGGCAGATTGACAAAGCAGCGGACCCTCCTCAATGTGCGGAAGAAGAAACGCCAGCCGCTCTATGCGGCGCTGGCAAACGCGGAGGCGCTGGAACCCAGCAGGGCGTTATACGAGGAAGGGCTCACCGGCATGGAGCAGGAATTCGAGCAGTATATGAAAGCCGTGAAGCTGCTGGAGGATAGCGGCATTCCGCGGGAGGTGCTGAAGAAAGAAAAGGCAGAAGTGTATGAGCAGCTCTCAGAGGTGAATCGGAAGATCCGGGCGGAGCGGGAAAAGTGGAAGCTCTGTCGGGAAATCTGCCAGCAGACGCCTGCAATGGAGCAGGACATCCAGAAAACAGAAGAACATCAGAAGGAGGTGCAGGAACATGAACATCGGAGGCGGTGAAGCGGCGGACCAGCTGGTACGCATGATGCTCTCCGGCAGCGAGGTCGCTGTCCGGCTGAGCGGCTCCGCCATCAAAAATATGCTGGCGCTCACCATGGCGCTGGCGAAAAACCACAAGACCATTTCCGGTAAAGTCAATCTGGTCAAGATGCTGAAGGAGACCCGCGATGTGCGGCGATTTTCCATGTCACCGGAACAGTATCAGCAATTCAGGCAGCGGGCAGGAAAGCAGAAGATCCTGTTCTCTGCCATCCGCGATTCGGATAACAAGGGAAAAGTCGTGGATGTGATCATGCCGGTAACGGAGATCGACCGCGCCAATATGATCTTTGAGCGCATCCGCTATACCGGACAGCCGGAGCAGGCGCGGCAGGATGCCCCCTCTAAGGAGCAGGAAGCCCGTGTGGGACAGGAGGCGCCTCAGCGCGAACAGCAACGCCCTCGGCAGGAAGAAACGCCTGTAACGCCGCCTGTGGGCGAGCGGCAGGGGGTGACGCCAAAAAAAGGATCTCGGTCGGGAACAGACTTGCCAGATACCAAAGGCAGATCGACCTCATCCAGCGGCAGGGAAACGGCTGCCGGGACGATGACGAGTGAGCGCCCTTCGGTTCTGGAACGGCTGAAAGGCTATCAGGCGCAGCTGGATACCCGGCAGAAGTCTGCCCCGGCCAAGGAAAAGGTCCGTCAAAAAGTACGACCGGATAGGACAAAGTAAGGAAGCCGTTTCGTCAGCGAGGCCGGCAGAGCATTCTACTCTGCCGGCCTCGTATTTTTTATGCAGGAGGTGATGCGGCTGAAAAAGACATCCCAAACAACGGATCTGGTACTTGCCCTGTTCCTCTATATCCCTGTGGTATGGGCGGCGCTGCTGATCGCCCAGTCCCTTGGCGGCGGTCTGCCGGAGCTGCTATCAAACTTAACTGCCGCGCTGGAACGGCCTTTCCAGATCCAATGGACAGACAAGAGCCTGTTGTCCATTCTTGTCTGCACCGGCGCGTATCTCATGGGGCTGTGTCTTTATGCTTCCGGACAGGGCAGGACACGGGACGGCGAGGAACACGGCTCCGCCGCATGGGGCTCGCCCCGGCAGCTCAACGCGCAGTTCCGGCAGAAGCAGAACAAGATCCTCACCCGCCATGTGCGGCTGGGGCTGGATACCCACAAGCACCGGCGCTCACTGAATGTGCTGGTCATTGGCGGCAGCGGCGCCGCCAAGACGCGCGGCTATGTGAAGCCCAACATTCTGGAAGCAAACAGCAACTATGTGATCACAGACCCGAAGATGGAGGTGCTGACCGCCACCGGAGGGTATCTGAAACGGCAGGGATACGACATCCGAGTGCTGAATCTGGTGGATCTGTCGCAGTCGGATGGCTATAACCCCTTCCGCTACCTGCGGGATGAAAAAGACGCGCTAAAGCTGGTCAACACGCTGATCCAGGCAACGACGCCCAAGGGCAGTCACGAGTCCGATCCGTTCTGGTCGAAGTCCGAGACAGCACTGCTGCAGGCCATCATCCTCATGCTGTTCCAGGAAGCGCCGGAATACGAGCAGAATTTTTCCATGGTGATGCGCGTGCTGGAATATGCCGAAGTGAAGGAGGACGATGATGAGTATGTCTCCCCGCTGGATCTGCTGTTCCGGGCAATGGAGTATGAAAACCCGGAAAGCGTTGCCCTGCGGCAATATAAGGTTTTCAAGCAGGCTGCGGGCAAGACAGCGAAAAGCATTTTGGTGTCTGCAGCTGTGCGGCTGGCACCCTTCAATCTGCCGCAGATCAAAGCCATCACCGACCATGATGACATGGATCTCTACACGCTGGGAGAGCGAAAGTGCGCTCTGTACGCCGTCATCCCGGATAATGATACGACCTTCAACTTCCTCGTCAGCCTGCTGTACTCCCAGATCTTCCAGACCCTTTACTACTGCGCCGACCAGATCCACCATGGGGCGCTGCCCTGCCATGTGCATTTCATCTTGGATGAAGCGCCATCGGTCAATCTGCCGGGGCTGCCGCGGGAGCTTGCGACCATGCGCTCACGCAACATCTCCTGCAGCACCATCATCCAGAACATGGCGCAAATCAAGGAATTGTATAAGGACTCGTGGGAAACTATCCCCGGCAACTCGGACACGCTGCTCTATCTCGGCGGCAACGAGGCAAGCACCCACAAGTACATTTCCGAGGCGCTGGGCAAGTCCACCATTGACACCAGGACCCACGGGCAGACCAAAGGGCGGTCCGGGTCTTACTCCACCAACTTCCAGATGAGCGGCAGAGAACTGCTGATGCCGGACGAGGTGCGGATGCTGGATAACCGGTACTGCATCCTGTTCATCCGCGGCACACGGCCGGTGATGGACGAAAAGTATGAGCTCGTGGAGCATCCCGCCATCCGCTATACGATGGATGGCGGCGGACCGCCCTACATCCACCACGGGACGGCGGAGCCTCCCATTCCGGGAGAGCCGCTGTTCCAAACTGATTTTGACAATGAAAAGGAGAATGCTGCAGCATGAAACATGATTTGAATAACAAGAATTTTGAAAGAAAGGCAAAGCGCATCTACGCCGTCCTTGCCTGCACTGCGATGGTGATGATGGTCACCGCTGTTCCCGCACTGGCCGCAGACGACCCGCTGACGGTGGTCAACAACCTGTCCGATTTCATTTTCTCTCTGATCCGCGCCATTGGCCTCATCCTGCTGGGCTTCGGCATTTTGCAGGTGGGCCTGTCTCTCAAGAGCCACGATCCCTCCCAGCGCGCCAACGGTATGCTGACGGTGGCAGGCGGCATCGTCATTACCTTTACGAAGGAGATCCTTACTTTGATTACTGGCTGAAAGAAAAACGGCGGAGTGCATCGTTTTCAATGCACTCCGCCATCTGCTTCACAGCAATGCGCTGTAATCTCTGCGGGCATATAAAATTCTGCGAATTTGCACCGTGTCGCCAATAATGGCATAGAACACCAGATAATTTTTGACGATGAGATAGCGGTAGCCTTTTACAGCCAGCGCCAGATCCTTCGGCTTCGGACAGCGTTCTGGCATTTTGGATAAACTTGCGATCTCTTCGACCAGCAAGTCATAATACTTCGACGCAGCATCCGGAGATAGCGTGTTCAAATATCCAATCACTTCCTCCAAGTCCTGCTTGGCGGTGGGAAAGATTTTTATTTTATACGTTTCCATGGACACGCTCCCGCAGGTTCTTAGCCAGCGTCAGGAAATCCTCGCCCTCCGCACCGGAGGCAATCTCCTGTTCTGCCACGGCCAGCTTTCCATAGAGATCAATGAGTGCCTGCTGGCGCTCATACTCCTCCATACTGATCACTACCATATCGCCGGTGCCGTTGCGGGTGATATAAACGGGCTCACGAGTCTGGCGGCAGAAGTCCGAGATATCATTGGCATTGCTGCGAAGATCGGAAATTGGACGAATACTTGGCATACTATGCACCCCCTTGTTTTTAATCATAGTATAGCAAAATAATGAGCAAATATCAATACGAATTCTGAGCAAAGAAAGAAGGTGAAAACGATCGGAAGCGGAAACTGGATCGTAGACAATTTGAACTCTGCGCTGGAAATGTGGAACGGAAGGCTGGCAGAGATCTGGCAGCTCATCAGCACCTCGCCGGAGTCCTTCAAGGGCGGCGGTGTCTGGAATGTCATCGTGAATATCAACGATGGATTAAAAGCTGTGGGGTATGCGCTGTTGGTGCTGTTTTTCGTAATGGGCGTGGTCAAGACCTGCGGCAGCTTCACCGAGATGAAGAAGCCGGAGGTGGCCTTCAAATGCTTCATCCGCTTTGTGCTGGCGCAGGCGGCGGTGTCGTGGGGCATGGAGCTGATGACCGGCGCGTTTCGTGTTGCCCAGGGCATGGTGACGACCATCATGGATTCCTCCGGGCTGACGGCGATGACTGCCACCACATTACCGGATGAACTGGTGAGCATCATCGAGGATGTGGGATTTATCGAATCCATCCCGCTGTGGGCAGTGACGCTGCTGGGCTCGCTCTTTATCTGGGTTCTGTCCCTCGTGATGATCCTGACGGTGTATAGCCGCTTTTTTAAGCTCTACATCGCCACGGCCATCGCGCCTATCCCGCTGGCCAGCTTTGCGGGACAGCCCTCCAGCAGTATTGGCGTAGCCTTTCTGAAAAGCTATGCCGCCATCTGTCTGGAGGGCTGTATCATTGTATTGGCTTGTGTGATCTTCTCTGCCTTTGCATCGTCCCCGCCCGCCATCGCGGACGATACGCTGGCGGCAGCCACCATCGTGTGGAACTATGTGGGTGAGCTGATCTTCAATATGCTGGTGCTGGTGGGCGCGATCAAGATGAGCGACCGCATCATCCGGGAACTGATGGGCCTTGGCTGATTCAGCGCCACAGTCCCTCTGTGCTGACGGTATCCTCACCGCGCTCTCTGGCTTTGCGAACACGGTAGGAGAAATACTCCATAGCGGCAGCGTCATCTCGTGCCTGCGTGACAAAATCGCAGGCAAAGCGGATCAGCGAAAGCAGCCAGGACAATGCCACCAGCCCTACAAGGACGAACAGGATGCGGTCTGCCAGCACGGTATGGGCGCGATACCAGCCGTGGAACACCGTCAGCATGGACACGGTGTACAAAAGCGGGATGGTCATCCGCGTCAGCGCGGCCAGCCGGGAGAGAAGCGCCAGGACGCCGAGTCCGGCGATCACCAAAAAAGCGATCATGTGTCACGACCTCCTTCATCGGGTTTGTGGCATAGTACCATGACTGCGCAGACAAAGCAAGAGTCTGTTCAGCAAAACTCAGAAAAAATCGGAGGTGATCCATTGGAGGTCCGCATCAACAAAGAAGTACGAAATTACCAGGAGAGTCTATTCTTCGGCCTGTCCCTGCGGCAGCTGCTGTTCGCACTGCTGGCGGTGGCCGTGGCAGTGGGCGTATATTTCGGCCTGCGCCCTGTGCTGGGGAATGGGGAGATCGGCTGGGTCTGCGTGCTTGCAGCCTTTCCCTTTGCCCTGGGCGGCTTTTTTCAGTATAACGGCATGACGCTGGAACGCTTTCTGCTTGCGTATATCCGCTCGGAATTCCTGTTTCCCCGCAGGCTCGTGTTCAAATCGGACAACATATACGCCAAAGTTTTGGAAAATTCAACGATAAAGGAGGCACTCAAGCTTGATTAAAACTCTGCAAAATACACTGAAGCAGGACAAAGAAAGATTTATAGTTCCGAGATCTGTACAGGACATCATCCCCATCCGCCGCATCTGGCCGGATGGGGTCTTTCAATTTGGCAGCAAGTATTCTAAAACACTGCGTTTTAGCGACATCAACTACGCCATCGCCTCGAAAGAGGATAAGACAGCCATGTTTCTCAGCTATTCCGAGCTGCTGAACGCGCTGGACACCGGCTCCACCACGAAGATCACCATCAACAATAAGCGCCTGGACCGGCGCAATTTTGAGCAGGAGATCCTTATCCCGACCAAGGGAGATGATCTGGACGGCGGGCGTAAGGAATACAACGCCATGCTGCTGGATAAGGTGACGGACTCGTCCAACAGCGTGGTGCAGGAGCGCTACATCACCCTGTCCGTCCACAAGAAAAATGTAGAGGAAGCCCGTGCGTTTTTTGACCGCACGGTCCATGACGCCGCTTCCCGTCTGAACCACATGGACTCCCACTGTGAGGAACTGGATGCGGCAGACCGCCTCCACATCCTGCATGATTTCTACCGTGTGGGAGAGGAAAGCGAGTTCCGCTTTGACCTCCGGGAGAACATGAAGAATGGGCGCTCCTTCAAGGATGCCATCTGCCCGGACAGCATGGAATTCAAAAAGGACCATTTTATCATGGGCGGCAAATATGGCCGGGTGCTGTTTCTGAAGGAGTATGCCAGCTACATCAAGGATTCCATGATCAATGAGCTTACCAGCCTGAACCGAAGTCTCATGCTGTCTATCGACATCATCCCTGTCCCTACCGACGAGGCGGTGCGGGAGATGCAGAACCGCCTGCTGGGTGTGGAGACCAATGTGACCAACTGGCAGCGCCGGCAGAACGCCAACAATAACTTCTCCGCCGTTGTACCTTACGATTTGGAGCAGCAGCGCAAGGAGACCCGCGAGATGCTGGACGATCTCACCACCCGCGACCAGCGGATGATGTTTGCCGTGGTGACGCTGGTACATCTGGCAGACAGCAAGGAGGAATTGGACAGCGACACGGAAACGCTCCAGTCCATCGCCCGCAAGCACCTCTGCCAACTCACGACCCTGAACTGGCAGCAAGCGGACGGGCTGGTGACGGCGCTGCCGCTGGGCCTGCGCCGCATCGATGCACTGCGCACCCTGACCACGGAAGCGCTGGCTGTTCTCATGCCCTTTAAGGCCCAGGAGATCTGGGACCGGGGCGGTGTGTACTACGGGCAGAACGCCATCAGTAAAAATCTTATCGTAGCGGATCGCAGGCAGCTTCTCAATGGCAACGCATTCATTCTGGGTGTCTCCGGCTCCGGTAAATCCTTCAGCGCCAAGAAGGAGATGGTGTCTCTGGCGCTGTCCACGCAGGACGATATTATCGTGATCGATCCGGAGTCGGAGTACCGGCCCCTCATCGAAGGGCTGGGCGGTCAGGTCATCAACATCTCCGCCACCTCGCCCAACCATATCAACGCCATGGATATGGAGCAGGGCTACGGGGACGGAGAGAACCCCGTGGTGCTGAAATCCGAGTTCCTGCTCTCCCTCTGTGAACAGCTCATCGGGGCAGGCAAGCTGTCTGCCAAGGAAAAATCCGTCATCGACCGCTGCACCGCGCAGGTGTACCGGGACTATATCCGCAGCGGGTATCACGGCGCGGTCCCCACCTTGCAGGACTTCCACGCGGAGCTGCTCCGCCAGCCGGAAAAGGAAGCGCAGGATGTGGCGCTGGCCATCGAACTGTTTACAGACGGCAGTCTCAACACCTTTGCCAAGCCCACCAATGTGGACACCAACGCCCGTATCCTCTGCTACGATATCCGAGACCTTGGCAAGCAGCTTCTGCCGGTAGGAATGCTGGTGGTGCTGGACAGCATCTTCAACCGCATCATCCGCAACCGTGGGCTGAAGCGCAACACCTGGATCTATATTGATGAGATCTATCTGCTGTTCCAGCATGAGTACAGCGCCAATTTCCTGTTCACCCTCTGGAAGCGTATGAGAAAGTATCAGGCTTGCGGCACGGGGATCAGCCAGAATATCGAGGATCTGCTGCAGTCCCATACGGCCCGCACCATGCTGGCAAACTCAGAATTTCTCATCATGCTGAATCAGGCGGCCACAGACCGGGAGGAACTGGCGCGCCTGCTGAACATCTCGGATAATCAGCTCTCCTACATCACCAATGTGGACTCCGGTCGGGGGCTCATCAAATGTGGCAGCGCCATCGTGCCTTTCGTGGACAGTTTTCCCCGCCACACCAGGCTGTATCAGATGATGACGACTCGCCCCTCCGACCTTGTTGCGTGATGTGCTATGAAAAAAATCAAAGAAAAACCCACGCTCTCTGAACGCATCAAAGAAAAAGCGGTATCGACACCCAGAGAACTGCTGCACAGAGGTCTGGACGATGGTTCTGAGCGGCTGCGGACGCAGCTGCGGGATACGGCTCAGCACGGGCAGGCAGACGAGTACGGCGGTGACGCCGTTGAGGATACCGCCGCCCACGGCCTGCGTCGGGCAGAAAAGGAACTCACCCGGCAGCGGAAGAAGAAACCGCAGGAGCAGCCACCGGAGGGCGGCGCTCCTGCTGCCGATGCCACAGAGCAAAAGCCTTCTGCTATCAAGGGAAAAGATACCACTTCTGCCGTTTCGCAGCCGCAGACCGCTGCGGAGCGTGGACGGCAGCAGGCGCGTCAGAACGCCGCGCAAAAAGCTGCCAAGATCAAGACCAAAGACGCCTATATCGGCGCACAGACAGAGACACAGGTCACAGTGGCAGCGGAACCGCAGCGGCAGGGGCAGAGAGTATTTATGGAGGAACGCGGGCGCAAAGCCGCCCGATGGCAGGCGGTGCAAAAACGAGCCGTATCGCGGCACCAGGTCAAGACGGCGCAAGCCTTGCATTCAGACAGGGACGGCAGCACCATGCCCGACAGGAAACGTTCAGCACAGACTCCTCACATTAAAGAGCGGGCGGCAACCAGCTTGCCAAAATCGGCGCGAAAACACAGTCTGCCAATGGAACGGAAAGTATCACCGACTTTGTCTCGTTCACGCAAGACGGGCGACGCGGTGAAAGCCGCAGAGTCCGCACAGAAGCAGGCGGTCATGCTGCAAAGCAGCGCCCATGCCGCACGGGAAGCAGTGGTGCAGACAACGCGGTATCAGCAAGCCGCGAAAGCGGCGCAGGCCACCGCGCAGAAAGCATCCCAGGCGGCGGGACGGGCGCTGCGGGCGATCCTGTCCGCCGCCAGAAGCCTTGCGGCGGCGATGATGGCGGGCGGCAGCACGGTCCTCTCAATGGTGTTAGTCATCTGCCTGATCGGGCTTCTGATCGCGTCGCCGTTTGGGATTTTCTTCTCCGGCGAGGACAGCGGCACCGGATATACGATGCCGGAGGCTGTGACCATGCTGAACGCGGAGTTCACAGACCGCATCGAGCAGATCAAGGTGGATAACCCTTATGACGAATTGGATATGGACAACGCGGGCAGCGCCGCTATGGTGGCGAACTGGCGGGATGTGCTGGCGGTCTATGCTGTGCGGACAACGACAGATGCAGCGTCGCCGGACGAGGTGGCGACGCTGACGGAAGAAAAGCTGGATATTCTGCGACAGATTTTCTGGGATATGAACGCCATCTCTTATTGGGTGGAAACCATCTCAGGCGACAAGGATGAAAGCGATACCGTCATCCTGCACATCACTGTCACAGTCAAGGATCATCTGCAAATGGCGGAGGAATACCATTTCACGGCAGAACAGAAGAAGCTGCTGGAGGAACTGATGCAGCCGGAGTATGAAGAACTGTTCATGCGGCTCACCGGCAGCTACCAGGATATTGCACTCGGCGATAAGGAAGCTGCGGAGATCATGAAAAAACTCCCTGCGGATATCAGCGAGGAGCGCAAGCAGGTGGTGCTGACGGCGTATCAGCTTCTGGGCAAGGTCAACTATTTCTGGGGTGGAAAGAGCCTTGTGCTTGGATGGGATTCTCGCTGGGGTACGCCTATGGAGGTCACGGCGGCAGGCAGCTCTACGACCGGAACGATGCGCCCATTCGGATTAGACTGTTCCGGCTTTGTCGATTGGGTGTTTTACAACCAGTCTGGCGGCAGTTATGTCATCGGCCATGGCGGTGGAGCGTCCAGTCAGCACAGCTATTGCACCGATATTTCATGGAGCGATGCCCAGCCGGGAGACCTTGTGTTCTATCCGGGAGACAGCCATGTCGGCATTGTCTGTGGATTTGACGGAAACGGCAATGTGCTTATCATCCACTGCGCCAGCGGGTACAACAATGTGGTTGTGACGGGAAAGAGCGGCTTTACATCTATTAGCCGCCCTGCATACTATGCCGATTAAAAATACCTCTTGTTTCCGCATGGTATCGTCTTTCTCTGATGCTGTCACGCTTTCCTATTTCCCGCCACCGGCAGGGCCACCTGGGTGATGAACTTGCTCGGGTCCTTGTGCTGGGGCGGGCCCTCCAGATAGGTGTGGCGCAGGGTGCCAAGCGGCGTTAGACCGTGGGCGGCGGCATGGTCCTGAAGCTGCCGCCCTACGGCAGGGAGTTCCTCGTAGGCTCCGTGGTGGTAGATGCAGATTGCCTGCACTTCCGGCAGCTCCACCACAAATTCACCTTGGCTGCCTGCGGGAACTGCCACACAGAAAGCGGCTTCTCCCGAACGGTCAATGGGATATTCGATGAAGTACATCCGCCGGGTGATGTCCGTTCCGTAGGAGCGCATGGCCTCCAGCGCCGTATTACGCAGCAGGACGGTGCGCTCGGCCACGGAACCGCTCGGATAGATGCGGCGATACACCAGCTGCGGCGGCAAAAATATCTCCTTGACCTGTTCAGAGCTGATCTTAGCCCGCTCGTAGAGCTTTTCGATGTTGAGGTTCAGCTCATCGCGCATCTTTTCCAGCCGCTGAATCAGCGGCAGCAGGTCGGCGGAGTCGTTGAAGTAGTCCCGGATCTCATCCAGCGTCAATCCAAGGTTTTGCAGGCTGCGGATACTGCGCAGCAGAGTGAAGGTGTCAATACCGTAATAGCGGTTGCCGGTGGCGGTATTTCGGGTGTCGGGCTGAATGAGTCCCCGCTCCTCGTAATGGAGGATAATGCGGCGGGTGACGCCCAGCGCTTTGGCAATTTCCCCAATGGAAAAAAGATTTTCTTCATTTTTGGACATAATTTTACCTCAAAAAGCAAAAAAAGACTTGCACCGCACTCCGACAGCCTTGCTTTCTCTATGGCCGCCCCTGGTTTTGACGGTTACGATAGGAATATTGTTATTGACAATTTGCAAAAATCATTCCTCTCATACTTTGGAACGATTTACATTTTCGTCAGGGGTTGTATAATAAACTTGAGTTATAATCAATTTCGTCGAAAGAGGTATTGACAGGGGGGCGCGCCCCCCTGTCCCGTAGGGTTCCCCTACGGGACAATTCCACTCTGGCGCAAGGGAGGGAAACGCTTGCAGGAAAATATCATCGTAAAACCGTCCGTTGAGAAGCAGTTTGACCGTTTTTTGCGGCAGGGCCGCGCACTCTTTTTCAGCGCACCCTGCGGCTTCGGAAAGACAGTGCTGGCCGATACGCTGTTGGATGGGCGGCCCGTTCTGCGGCTGAACGCGGCAGATACCGGCTTTGCGCTGCCCTCTCTGGAAGATGCGTGGGACATCCTGCTGATCGACAACATTCAGGATATGCAGGAGGAGCAGGACTGGAATGCCCTGTGCGAGCTGATCCGCGCCTGCCCTGAGCGCCGCTTCGTCCTGCTCTCCCGCGGCCCGTCGCCGGGGAGCCTCATGGCCTTTCAATACACGGGGCTGATGACGGTGCTGGAGACCGACGACCTGCTCTTTGATGCGGACGATGTGCGGCGGCTGCTCCGGCTTTACGGCGTGGAGGCGGCAGACAGTGAGATCGACGGGATACGGAAGGAATCCATCGGATACCCACTGGGCGTGGCCATCACGGCGCGGCATCTGTCCGGCGGAAAGCATTTTTCGCCGGAGATCGTGGCGCGGGTGTTCCGGGAGGTGTTTCTCTACTTCGAGACCGCCATCTACCGGCGCTTTGACCTGCCGGTGCGCCGTTTTCTGCTGGAGCTTGCGCCGTTTGAGAGCTTCGACCTGGAAATGGCGCGGATGGTCAGCGGCGATCCACGGGCCGGCGACCTGCTGGACTGGCTGCTGCGCTATACCACCATGTTCCGCTGCGACGACCGCCAGCACTATCACTTCTGGTCCGGTTTCCGGGAGTTCCTTCTCTGGGAGATGGAGCGGGAATACACAGAGGAAAAGCGCCGCGCGCTGCTCAGCCGCGGCGGGCTCTACTACGAGCTGAAGGAGGACTACGCCCGCGCGCTGGAATGCTACACCAGCGGCGGCGACCACTCCAAGGTGTCCGAGTTGCTGGTGCGCAATGCAGAACTCCACCCCGGCATGGGCCACTATGCCGAGATGGAAAAATACTACCGAAGTCTGCCGGAGGCGGAAATTCTCGCCTCTCCCTCGCTGATGCAGGGCATGAGTATGCTCTGCGCGCTGGCCATGGATTACGAAGGCTCGGAGCGCTGGTACGGCGAGCTGCAAGCATTTGCCGAACACTGCGGCAGACAGGATGCCGCCGGGAAGCAGGCCCGCAGCCGCCTTGCGTGGCTGGACATCTCCCTGCCCCAGCGGGGCGTGAACGGCTTGACGGAAACCATCCCAGCTGTGTTCCGGCTGCTGATGAACAAGGAAGTGACGCTGCCGTCCTTCTCCGTCACCAGCGCGTTGCCCAGCATCATGAACGGCGGCAAGGACTTCTCCCCGTGGAGCAAAAAGGACGACCTGCTCTACAAGACCCTCCGCATCCCCGTGGAGGCGGTGCTGGGGCGGGACGGCGTGGGTCTTGTGGACTGCGCCATCGCCGAGAGTAAGTTTGAAAAGGGCGAGGACGTCGCCGGTCGGATGCTGTCCCTTCTCCCGCAGCTCAACGAGGTGCGCAACCGCGGCGCGCCGGACATGGAGTTCGCCATCAGCGGTCTGCTGGCCCGCAGCCAGCTGGCAAACGGACAGCCCACCGACGCGCGGCGCACCATCGAGGTGCTCCGCGAACGCTTTGCCGAGCGGGGCCTGACCCGGTTTTTCCCCAACATGGATGCCATGCTCTGCCGCCTTTCGCTGCACACGGGAGATATCGATGCGGCGGACGCGTGGTATCGGGAAAAAGCGCCCCGAGAGCCGACGCATTTGAACGTCATGCGGCGCTACCAATATCTCACCCAGGCCATGGCGGAGCTGGCGGACGGCAGGCCGGACGCGGCGCTGCTGACGCTTGCCCCGCTGGAGCCGTACATCCCAAACTGCGCCCGCATCATCGACGGGATTCACCTGAACATTTTGACGGCCATTGCCCTGCACCGCAAGCGGGACGAGGGGTGGCGCGGACGATTGATGGCGGCGCTGGACGCGGCGGCGGAGTACCGCTTCATCCGCACCGTCAGCGTATACGGCACGGCGGTGCTGCCGCTGCTGGAGGCGCTGGACTGGGACGGTGACAAAGCATGGCGCAAGCGGCTGATGGCGGCGGTGCGGACGCAGGCGGCGTTTTACCCCCATTTCCTCGAACCCCGCCTTGCCCCCGGCGAGGAGCTGACACCCACGGAACTGCAAATTCTCCATCTGCTCTGCGCGGACAAAAGCAACGCGGAGATCGCCCGGATCATGGACGTGAAGCTGCCGACCGTGAAGACCCATGTCAGCCACATCCTCGACAAGCTGGACGTGAAGCGCCGGGCGGAGGCCAAAACCGCCGCGAAAAAGCTGCATTTAGTGCAGGACGACCTGTAAAAACAGCATCCGGCAGATGCCGGTTTTCCATATAAAAGCAAGACGATTTTTCAAGGAGGAAGAATATGAAAAAACGAGTATTGAGTATGCTCATGACGCTGGCGCTCTGCCTGTCGCTGCTGCCCACGGCGGCGCTGGCGGCGGACCCGGAGGCAGCCCCGGCGGAACAGTTTTCCGGTCTCACCCTCGGCGAGACCTACTGGTTCGACCTGTCCGGGGCGGGCATTCCGGGCACCGTGAACGAAGGGAACAGTGAGGGCGCGGCCGCTGTGCCGGACAAGACCCTCCGATGGGTGCCCTTCACCTACGCGGGCACCGTGAAAGCTTATGTGCTGAACGAGAACTCCAGCGGTGTAAAGACCGCTTCAGAGGCGGCGGCAAGCACGACTTCCCCCGATGGGCAATACGGCTACACCTATGACCACAGCCTGTTTATCGCGGACTACGCCGTGACCCATACCGTCAGCTGGGATGAGCTGAATGAGAAGGGTCTGATTTTCGGCACGGCCTATACCAGCGGCGGCGTGGACTATACCCTCCGCGCACCGTCTGTGGGAGACTATACAGGTTTGGACGATTCCGAACGCGGCGTGCCCCAAAGCAACGAATGGGACACGATGCTGAACAAGAACAGCGGATATATCCAAAACTGGAACGGTATGCTTTCCTGGGGGCAGGATACTTTCCTGGAGGGTGATTCGTATCGCGCGTTCCGTGGGGACAGCTTGGCCCGCGGCTGGGGTTGCATCACTGCTACGTACCAGGACGCGAACCGCGGTTTCCGCCCCGTCCTTGAAATTCTGAACCCTGACACACTGAAGTCTGACGGACTGAAGGTCGTTACCCTTGACCTTGGCGGCGGCAAGCTGGGTAATAGCTCCAAGAATATTCAAATCATCGTGAAAAACGGCGGCACGTTTGCCGCGCCCGCGTCCGACGGTCTGAACCGCCCGGACGGAGATACAGGAAGCTTCTTTATGTGGCTCGGAAGCAACGGCAAGCTCTACGCCCCCGGCGACAGTGTTCCGGCGGACGTTACCAAGCTCACGGCGCAGTTTGCTTTATCAGAGCAGTTTTCCCTCAAACCCGGCGGCAGATATTATTTTGACCTCTCCGGCGCGAGCATTCCCGGCACGGTGAACACCGGAAACATCCTTGGCGCGACTTCCTTGCCGGATACGACGCTCCACTATGTTCCCTTTACTTATGCCGGAACGATAGAAGCCTACAAGCTCACATCGGAGATGGCAACGACTGAGGAATATGCAGAGCAGAACAAATATCCCCACAGCCTGTTTGTGGCGGACTATGTCGTAACGAATGATGTAAGCTGGAATACCCTGAATGAGAAGAATCTGATTTTTGGAAAGAGCTATACCAGCGGCGGCGTGGACTATAACCTGCGCGCACCGTCTGCTGGAAGTAACTCTACAGGTTCGGGCGATTCCCAACGCGGCGTGCCCCAAAGCAACGAATGGGACACGATGCTGAACAAGGACAGCGGATATATCCAAAACTGGAATGAAATAAATTCGTGGGGGCAGGATGCTTCTTCTGGCAGCGCGCCGTACCGTGCGGTTCGCGGGTACCGTTCGGCTCGCGACTGGGACAGCAGCTATGTTACGAACTCCTACCCGGGCGTCGGTTTCCGCCCCGTCCTTGAAATTCTGAACCCTGGCGACCTGGGCGCTAACGGCCTGACGACCGTCACGCTGGACCTGAACGGCGGCCATGTGGGACGTGATGCTACTGCTGTTACTGTCAATTTGGCGGTGAAATCCAGCGGGACATACACCGCTCCCAGCAGCGACGGCCTGACCCGCCCCGATGGAGATACGGGCAGTTACTTCGTGTGGCTTGGAAGCAACGGCAAGCTCTACGCCCCCGGTGCCAGTGTTCCGGCGGACGTTACCAAGCTCACGGCGCAGTTTACTTTATCAGAGCAGTTTTCCCTCACTCCCGGCGGCAGATATTATTTTGACCTCTCCGGCGAGAAAATTCCCGGAACGGCAAACGGCAATCTGCCGGACAGCGCCCTGCACTATGTTCCCTTTACTTATGCCGGAACGATAGAAGCCTACAAGCTCATGTCTGCGATGGCAACCACCGAGGAATATGCACAGAAGAAGAAATACGCCCACAGCCTGTTTGTGGCGGACTATGCCGTAACGCATACGGTAAGCTGGGATGACCTGAATAGCGCAGGTCTGATTTTCGGCAAGGGCTATGTCGCCGGCGGCGTGGACTATACCCTGCGTGCGCCGTCTGCGGGAAGTAACTCTACAGGCTCGGGCGATTCCGGTCCCGGCGTGCCCCAAAGCAATGAATGGGACACGATGCTGAACAAGGACGACGAATATATCCAAAACTGGAATGAAATGTTTTCGTGGGGACAGGATACTTTTTCTGGCGACGCGTCGTATCGCGCGCGCCGTGGGTACCGTTCGGCCCGCTACTGGGTTTACCTCACTGCTACGGACCAGTACGTGGACGTCGGTTTCCGCCCCGTGCTTGAAGTCCTGAACCCTGACACACTGGGCTCTGACGGGCTGACGACCGTCACGCTGGACCTGAACGGCGGCCATGTGGGACGTGATGCTACTGCTGTTACTGTCAATTTGGCGGTGAAATCCAGCGGGACATACACCGCTCCCAGCAGCGACGGCCTGACCCGCCCCACCGGGAACGACGGCGCCTACTTCAAGTGGCAGGACAGCAGCGGCAACTTCTACGAGCCGGGCGGCACTGTCCCCGCCGACGTGACCAGCCTGACCGCCCTGTGGGAAAAGCAGGTTCCCACGCTGACCGCCCCCACCGCAAACACTCTGGTCTATAACGGCAGTGCGCAGGCGCTGGTCACCGCCGGTACTACAGCGGACGGTACCATGCAGTACAGTCTGGATAATACAGACTGGAGCACCGGCATCCCCACCGGCACCGATGCCAAAACGTATACTGTTTATTACAAGGTCGTGGGTGACAGCAACTACACCGACAGCGAGCCGGCTTCGGTCAGCGTCACCATCGCGCCCAGGTCCATTGCGGACGCTTCGGTCACGCTGGGTGAATCGCTGACCTACAACGGCTCCAGTCAGACCCAGACGGTTACCGTGAAGCTTGGTGAAGTGGATATCACCAGCTCCTGCAACGTGTCCAACAATGTGCAGACCAACGCCGACAGCTACACCCTGACGGTCACGGCCAAGGACAATTCCAACTACACCGGCAGCGTGACCAAGGACTTCACCATCGCCAAAAAGTCCATCACGCCCACCATTGCAGTGAGCGGAACCTATACCTTCACCGGCAGCGCCATCACGCCCGCCTTCACGGTGAAGGACGGCGACACCGCTCTGACCGACAGTGATTATACCGCCGTTCTCGCCGACAACATCAACGCGGGCAGCGGCAAGATCACGGTCACAGAAAAGACGACCGGAAACTACACCTTCAGCGAAGCGCAGCAGAGCTTTACCATCGGCAAGGCCGCCGCGCCGACGCTGGACAACATTTCTGTCAGCCAGAAGTACACCGTGACCACCCAGCAGAGCAAAGACATCGGCCGCGCCGGTATGTCTGCTAACGCCGGAACCCTGGCCTATGCCAAGGGCACTGAGGAAGAGATTACCTACGTCAGCAGCTGGAACGTGGAACCCGATACCGGTAAAGTGACCTTCACCCTGTCCGGCGGCGCAGCAGGCAGCACTGTGACCCTGCCCATCAAGATCACCTCCACCAACTACGCGGATTCCACCGTCAATGTGGTGATTACCCTGACGGATAAGGATGTTCCCACGGTCAACGCCAACGACATCACCGTGACCTACACCGGCTCCGCTGTTCCGAACAGCGCCATTACCGGTACTGCCAGCGTGGCCGGTAGTTGGAGCTTCAAGAACGCGGCTCCCGTGAAGGTTGCGGACAGCAGCGACAGTGTGACCGTGGTGTTCACCCCCGCGGACACGGACACTTATGAAACGGTTGAGGATTTCATCAAGGTGACCATCAACAAGGCCACCCCCACCGGAACGCCCGCTTACACCGCCATCACCACCGGCGGCAAGACTCTGGCGGACGCGGCGCTGGCTATCGGCACCATCACGCCGACCGGCGGCTCCATCGCGTGGGACGTTGCCGCCGACACCGCTGTGACAGCCAACACCGCCTACAACTGGACTTATACCCCCACCGACCCGGACAACTACAACAACCTGACCGGAAGCATCACGCCCTATGTGGTGTCCTACTCCGGTGGAGGCTCCTCCGGCAGCTCCAACACCACCACCAAAACGGAGAAGAACCCGGACGGCTCCACCACCACGACCGTGACCGACAAGAAGACGGGCACCGTTACCGAGACCACCAAGAACACCGACGGCTCTACCACCGTTGTGGAGACCAAGAAGGACGGCACCGTCACCGAGACCAACAAGTCTGCCGACGGCTCCACCGGCACGGTGAAAACCGACAAGAACGGCAGCGTAACCGAAGTGAAGTCCACCGTTTCCACTGCTGCCGCGAAGGAAGCCGCCAAGACCGGCGAGGCTGTGACTCTGCCTGTGGAAGTCCCCGCCGCTAAGACCACCGAGGACGCTCCCGCCGTGGAAATTTCCGTGCCCAAGAGCACCGGCTCCGTCAAGGTGGAAATTCCTGTGGGGAAGGTCACCCCCGGCACCGTGGCTGTCATTGTCCATGCCGACGGCACCGAGGAAATCGTCAAGACCTCCATTCCCACCAAAACCGGCGTGGCGCTGAAACTTGAAGGCAGTGCCACCGTGAAGGTCATTGACAACGCCAAGAAATTCTCCGATGTACCCGCAAGCCACTGGGCCAGCGAAGCGGTTGCCTTCGCCTCCGCCCGGGGCATCACCGGCGGCACCTCCGACACCACCTTCTCTCCGGACACTCCCTGCACCCGCGGCCAGATCGTCACCTTCCTGTGGCGGGCCGCCGGGTCTCCTGAGCCCAAGGGCTTGAGCAACCTTTCCGATGTTCCCGCCGACGCCTACTACGCCAAGGCGGTGGCCTGGGCATTGGAGAACGGCATCACGGGGGGAACCGGCAATGGCATGTTCAGCCCCGACGCCACCTGCACCCGCAGTCAGAGCGTGACCTTCCTCTATCGTGCCGCCGGGTCTCCCACGGCTTCTGATGACATCGCGTTCGGCGATGTTACCGCTGAGAGCTACTATGCCGACGCCGTGGCCTGGGCCGCGCAGAACGGCATTACCAGCGGCATTGGCAGTGGGCTCTTTGGACCTGCCAATGAGTGCTCTCGGGCTCAGATCGTGACCTTCCTCTATCGGAGCGCAAAGTGATTTTAGGGCGAACCTGATTCCGGTTTTCGGCTCAACGCCCGCTCCGGAAGGGAATTTTTATCACATAATCTTACAAAACAGTACAGCAAAAAGGCTTTGGACAGGGGGGTACCCCCCTGTCCCCGCAGGGAACCCTGCGGGGATAGACATTTTTTACCACGGGAGGAAAATAATATGAAAAAACGATTGTTCAGCATCATTACGGCTCTGGCCATGTTCCTGAGCCTGCTGCCCGCCTTTCCGGCAGCGGCAGCAGCAGCAGAAATGAGAGATCTCTATGTCAGCGACAGCGGCACGGACAACAGCGGCTTCGGCACATCCCAAGTGTCCCCCTACAAAACCCTTGAATACGCCCTTGAGCAGGCGCAGACAGGCGATACGATTCATATTATCGGTACAGTGGTGACCGAACAGACTCAGACCGATATCCCGCTGATCATTGACAAGGGAGTCACCATCGAAGGGGATGACAGCGGTATCTTGAAGATCAGCCACGCAGGCATCATCTTGGGCAATTATGTCACATTCAGCAACCTGGCCCTTGGATTTTCAAACCCTGTCCGCAACGGGATCATTGCCAATGGTCATTCTCTGACCATGAAAAATGTAACGAAACCCGATAATACAGGATTCAGCACCCATCTGTTTGCCGGCGGGCTGTCCGATACCAATCTGCAGGATCTGCCCCCTGTAGGTGATTTCGGACACATCTTGCTGTCCGGCAAAGTTGAGGTAGGCGAGATTCACGCCGGCGGGCTGTCCGATGTATCCGTCAACGATCTCGGAACAAAAAAAGGCGTGAACACCTTCACAAAGAGCCACATCGTATTCTCCTCTGATTTAAGCCAAGACAGCACCATTGGTGCCATCTATGCCTGCGGCGCCCGGGAAGTTCGCGGAAACACCAGCGGCGAGGCAAACGGTGACACTCTGGTGACCGATCCTTCCAGATATAAGGTAACAGGCGGGGTGCAATTCATGTTGGGAACTGCCAACAAACAAATCGACATTGACGGTTCCACCGGCGGTCCCACCAATGCAGAAGTGACGTACAACTCCAATGATTCCTCTTCCCGAGGAGCAAAGGATATCAAGGATATTTCCAGTCTGGAGATCGAAAATGGCAAATTCTCTTTCAATACCACATCGGAAGAAAGCTTCCTGTTCACGGACATTACTGTGTACGGCGGTCAGACCTTGGAACTGCATAATTTCAAGAGCCAGTTCCCCGACAATACCGCGAACAATCTCACTGTAAAATCCTTTACCTCAATACCAAGAGGCGAAAAAAATAATCCTGCCAAGCTTACCCTCAAGGCCGGCACCAGTCTCCCCCACCAGCAGCTGAATATTCTTGGTCAGGCCTCCGGCGTAACCATGGTAGCGCTCGGCGGATTTAAAGGTGACACAAACGTATCTTGGAATAATGCCGTCGAGGGCAATTCCTACATCATCGCCGACGGTTCTTCTTTGGCCACATTCCTTCTGGCTCCCAGCGACAGCCAGCCGAACATGAGCTTTGTGCTTGCAGAAGGCGAAAGCAACAAGGCTGTCTGGAAAGCTTCCTCACAGCCCAATGACGGAAAAATCAGTCTCGACAAGGCGGAAGTCAAGATTTTGAATCCGCAGCCTCTGGAATGTATTCCCAACGGAGAGGTAAAGCCTGAAATCGAAGTCTGGTTAAAAGATGCTTCCGGACAAACACTGGTAGATCCCGAAAATTATGACATCAGCTATAGCGATAATGCTTTGCCGGGTGAAGCCTATGTTTACGCAGAGGGTATAGAAAGCAAGGGCTATGTGGGCACAGCTATGGGAATTTTTGAGATAGCCCCCTGCCCTGTAACCAATTCTAACTACCTTTTTAAAAAAGTGGAGGTACCCAATACGGGTGTGACTATGACCATAGATTTGCCCGACCCTGCCGAGCTCCACGAAAATTTGAAATATGACACCCCTAAAATTTTCGCGGGTTCTACTTACTTAAATGGTGATATAAAGCTGGAGAACAATCAGCTTACCTTTACAGCAAAGTCCTTTTCTTCAGTGAATAGCAGCCATGTAGGCGTAATCAAGATTCCTGTCGTATCCGATCTGGGTCAGGATTACTGTCCCTATAAATTCTATACTTTCGATCTCCAGTTCCGATTAGTCAATCCCAATCGATCCGAGGTGACCATCCTAGGCGTAGAGGCCGCCTCCGATCTGACCTACAACGGGCTCCCCCAGGAAGGCTATACAGGCACAGTGAGCAACAACGACAACTATGAAGAAGGCTATTTGCATTATTACTCCGGCCGAAAGGACACAACGTACAGCAGTTACACAGCACCCACCAATGCCGGTGACTACACTGTGACCATCTCTGTCAGAGATGTCGCAAATTATACGGGAAGTACGTCCATGGATTTCTCTATCGGCAAAAAGGATGTCATTGTACGTGCCGAAGATAAGACCGCCTATGTGGGTGACCCTGCTCCAAAGCTGAGCTATACCGCCGAAGGCTTTGCTCTATCCACCCACGTTATAGGAAAGGAACCCAGCCTGGGCTATGAAACCCAGCCGGATATGTCGAAGCCCGGAACGGCAACCATCAAATTCACCAAAGAAATTGGAGAAATCAGAGACAGTAAAACCTTCGAAGATATCACCGATAATTATAACATCATCTATAAAAACGGCACGTTGACCGTAGTCTCCCGTCCCGGTGACGGCGGTGACAGCGGCAACGGCGGCAACTCCGGTGACAGCGGTTCCTCCGGCGGCGGCGGTTCCTCCGGCGGCGGCGGTTCCTCCGGCGGTGGCGGTTCCTCCGGCGGCGGCGGTTCCTCCGGCGGCGGCGGTTCCTCCGGCGGCTCCTCCTCCAACACCACCACCAAAACGGAGAAGAACCCGGACGGCTCCACCACCACGACCGTGACCGACAAGAAGACGGGCACCGTGACCGAGACCACCAAGAACACCGACGGCAGTACCACCGTTGTGGAGACCAAGAAGGACGGCACCGTCACCGAGACCAACAAGACCGCTGACGGCACCACCGGCACCGTGGTCACCGACAAGAACGGCAGCGTAACCGAAGTGAAGTCCACCGTTTCCACTGCTGCCGCGAAGGAAGCCGGCAAGACCGGCGGGGCCGTGACCCTGCCCGTGGAGGTTCCCGCTGTCAAGACCACCGGGGACGCTCCCGCCGTGGAGGTTTCCGTGCCCAAGAGCACCGGCTCCGTCAAGGTGGAGATCCCCGTGGAGAAGGTCACTCCCGGCACTGTGGCTGTCATCGTGAAGGCCGATGGCACCGAGGAGATCGTCAAGACCTCCATTCCCACCAAAACCGGCGTGGCGCTGACCCTGGATGGCTCCGCCACTGTGAAGGTCATGGACAACGCCAAGAAATTCTCCGATGTACCCGCAAGCCACTGGGCCGGCGACGCAGTTGCCTTCGCCTCCGCCCGGGGCATCACCGGCGGCACCTCCGACACCACCTTCTCTCCGGACGCTTCCTGCACCCGCAGCCAGATCGTCACCTTCCTGTGGCGGGCCGCCGGGTCCCCTGAGCCCAAGGGCTTGAGCAACCTTTCCGATGTTCCCGCCGACGCCTACTACGCCAAGGCGGTGGCCTGGGCATTGGAGAACGGCATCACGGGGGGAACCGGCAATGGCATGTTCAGCCCCGACGCCACCTGCACCCGCAGTCAGAGCGTGACCTTCCTCTATCGCGCAGCCGGGTCTCCCACGGCTTCTGATGACATCGCGTTCAGCGATGTTACCGCTGAGAGCTACTATGCCGACGCCGTGGCCTGGGCCATCGAGAATGGCATCACCGCCGGCGTGGGCGGCGGCCTCTTCGACCCCAACGCCACCTGCACCCGTGCGCAGATCGTAACCTTCCTGCACCGCAGCTATCTGAGCAAATGACATAGCAATGAGAACAGCGGTCGTATAATGCGACCGCTATTCTCTTACCGCTGTCGAGACTGAAATTTGGGGAAAGAGAGCAAAGGAGCCACCACATGAAGAACGAATCACAGCAGGCACTGCTGCTTCTCTGGCAATACCTACATCAGCATACAGATGAACAGCATCCGGTCTCGGTCACAGACATTCTCGCATTCTGGCAGCAGCACGGCATTCAGGCCGGACGCAAGAGTGTTTACACTGACATCGAACTGCTGCAGAATGTCGGGATGGATATCGTCTGCGTCAAAAGCAGTCAGAATAGATACTTTGTGGGCCAGAGGCTCTTCGAGCTGCCGGAGCTGAAACTGCTGGTGGACGCGGTGGAATCCTCCCGGTTTATCACGGAGAAAAAGAGTACCGCCCTCATCAAGAAGCTGGGCCATCTCACCAGCACAGCGCAGGCGGAGCAGTTGAACCGCCGCATTTACATGGGCGGCACTCCAAAGCCGGAGAATGAGAGCATCTACTACAATGTGGATACCATCCACAACGCCGTCCAGAAGAAACAGCAAATCACCTTCCAGTATTTTGAGTACACGCCTAAAAAGGAAAAGATACTCAAGCATGATGGATACAAGTATCGGTTCAGCCCCTACGCCATGATCTGGAATCGGGACTGCTACTATGCCGTAGGCTGGTCGGAAAAGCACGGAAAGATTGCACAATTTCGGGTGGACCGCATGACGGCAGTCGAACCGCTGGAACAGGCGGCAGTCCAGACACCGGACTTTGATCCGGCGGAGTATGTCCGCAAGGTGTTTGGGATGTACCCGGACGACCTCTGTACCGTAGAGCTGCTGTGCGATAATGAGGTCATGCGCAGCGTCATCGACCGCTTCGGTGAAAATGTGCGGAAGGAAACTGCAGATGAACAGCATTTCCGTGCCACAGTCGAGGTCGCGCCAAGCCCTCCGTTTTTCAGCTGGATCTTTACTTTTGGAGGAAAGATCCGCATCATTAGCCCGTTAACGGTGTTGGAGGAAATGCGGGATATGGCAGCGTGGCTGAAATAATTTCTGGATGGTGTTCCCTGTGGGGAACACCATCTTTTTCATGTCTTGCAAATCGAACGAATGTTTGCTATACTGAGGCTACAGTGTTTCCAGAGAAGAGAACACGGATAGGAGGTGAGTTACTTGGAACAGACATTCGGCAGCTTCATTCGGGAGAAACGGCAATCTATCGGATTGTCCCTGCGCACGCTGGCGGCAAAGCTGGACTTGTCGCCGGTCTATCTGAGCAACATTGAGAACGACCGCAGACCGGCGCCGACGCGCGCATATTTGGAACGGTTGGAGCAGGAACTGCATCTGAGCAAGGTGGACACCGAGCAGATGCTGGATCTTGCCGCCAAGTCCCAGAATAACCGGGTATCCGCAGACCTGCCGGACTACATCATGGATCGGGAGATCGTCCGGGCCGCACTCCGCACGGCAAAGGAGGCAGACGCCACAGACCAGGAGTGGCAGGAATTTATCGACCGGATCACCCAGCGCGCAAAGAAATCCAAAGAGGGCGGTGAAATAGACGCATGAAAAAAGCATATTACCGCGAACAGGCGCTGGAGCGGATCGCCCGCGATGTGATCACCGCCTATGACCTCAGACTTTATTACGGCCCTCCCACAGCCATTCCCATTGAGGACATCATCGAGGCACAGGGGCTGGTGCTGGAGTATCAGTATCTGCGGAATAATGGGCGGGTTTTGGGCGAGACCATCTTTGACGACGGTCTCACAGCGATCTATGACCGGGAAAACCACCGCTATGACCTTCTTCCCGTCAAGGGCAGCACCATCCTCATCGACTGCTCTCTCTGCGAAGAGGAAGCATCTACCGGGCGGCTGCGCTTTACCTGCGCCCATGAGCTGGGGCACTGGCTGCTCCATAAGAAACAGTTCAGTGGGACCGGCGAAAACGCGGCGCTCCGTTCCGGCGATGAGAGCGACAACACATTGGAAGTGCAGGCGAACCTGCTGGGCTCTATCCTTCTGCTGCCGCTGCCGCAGGTCAAGCGCTGCTTCTATCAGCTGCGCTCCGGACGGACAAATCAACAGCTGGTGACGGATATGGCAGGTATCTTTCAGGTATCCAAGCAGGCCATGCGCATTCGGTTGGAGAACCATAACCTGCTGTAAAAAATTTTCATGTGCTGTTCTCAAAAAAGAGAACAGAGAAAGCGAGGCGCTATGTCAAAAACCAATTCCCTGCGCTGTCCGCTGTGCGGCAAGGGCCGTATCGCGGATATCCCCAGCGGTGCGGAGCAGTCTCAGTACAGGCTGTTTGCGCTGCACAGAGCGGAACACCCTGACCTGATCGCCAAATGCCCCAAGTGCGGCGAACAGATCGGCATCACGGTGCTGACACCGGATGCTCACCCCCTGATCCACACGCCCATCCCCTTTATGGGATATGTTCAGGCATAAATTAAAAATCCAATTGATATGACTTCGTCAAGCGCACCAGCCACCCATCGTCGAATATGGGAACATTGAGTTAGGAGCCTTACAAGTAGCTTTTCAGCTATGTGTAAGGCTCTTTTTTGCGCCTTTCTTTGGCTGAAAAGCGGAAAGGCACACAATGCGCAGACGCTGGCAACCCTATATCGCTAAATATCCGTGACCCCATCTCAGACATTTCAAAAAAAATCTGAGATTGGAGTCATGAATCATGAAAAAATGGCAGGAAGAACGCAACTACCGGCGCGTTCGAAACGAGGCTGGCGAAGTCATCACCAATATCATCACTGTAGACGGCATGGATGTAGTGGTGCCGGAAGATGTGTATCTGGCCTACTCTCAGGCAGACCGCAGGGAACGCTATATCATGGAGGAACAGTCCTCCGGAAAACTGCTCTCTCTGGAGCAGATGGCGGAAGATGCGCTTTTGCCGGACTATGTCGGAGCGGAAACGGCCCCCAGTGCTGAAACGGAGGCACTGGAGCGTGAGGAATTCCGGGATTTGGCAGAACAGAAGCAGATCCTTTTGCTGGCGCTGCTGTCACTAAAGGATACCGACCGGGAACTCATCAACGCTCTGTTCTTCGACGGCGCGTCTACACGGGAATACGCCCAAAGAATGGGCGTCAGCCAGCGGGCGGTCATCAAGCGGAGAGACCGTATCCTGCGGGATCTCAAAAAGTTTTTTGAAAATTCCTCGAAATAAAGGTATTCACCGAACGCAATTTTCGGGAGGACAGTGAGGGGCTCCGAATCGCCCCTCGCTGTTCCTTGAAAATTGCATACCAGCAATACGGATAACCACCCGGACAGAAGAGCGATCCGCGCAGTGTGCGCCACGACCCACGGGAAGCCTTGCAGCTTCTCGTGGCGAGCGATTTTACCTGCGCGGGGGCGGCGTTGGCAGCGCCGCCCGCAGAGACGCTGTTCGGGCAGATAATGAGACACAATGCACTGGCCAGCATGAAGAGGCTGGGCTGCTCCGGGATTGAAAGCAGTAGAGATCCCGGAAATACGCCCGTGAAGGTCTTGCCGGACCTTGTCCGTATTGTTCCCTTTTCTCACCGGGGCGCGCGCTGCAAATACGGTGGAAACGAAAACAAAGCATGACAGAAAAGAGGAAATTATCGGATGAATACCAACGATAACAGGCTGAAAGCCCATAAACTGATCGACCATATTTTTCAGGATCTTCTTCCCGCCCACGGTATGACACAGCGCCCGGAGCAGATCCAATTGAGTCACCGGATGCTGGACGCCATGCAGGGCGGGAGGATCGCCCTGTGCGATGCCGGGACGGGCATCGGCAAGACCTACGCCTATCTGGCGGCTGCCACGGCAGCGTCGGCTTTTCCAACAGGGCAGATCGTCCGCCCCATTATCATTTCCACTTCCAGTATCGCGCTGCAAAATGCGGTGCTGACGGAGTATCTGCCGCTGCTGTCCTGTGTCCTAATGGCGGACGGGATTCTTACCAAGCCACTGAAAGCGGTCATCCGCAAAGGCAAAAGCCATTATGTCTGCGATGAGCGATTGGACAGGCGGCTGCGTCAGGTATATCCTGCAAAGAAAAATCCGGAAGCGCTGGCAGCGCTCCGAACTCTTAAGGAAACGCTGGACATGGACGGCGTTTCCCATCTCAGCGGCTATGACCGGGAGCGTGTCTGCGTACCGCAGGTCTGCGACTGCAAGCAGAGGGACTGCCGCTATCAGCGGTTTCTCAAGACCTGTGACAAAGGTCAATTCCTGTTTCAAATCTGCAATCATAATCTGCTGGTGGCAGACGCCATCCACCACAGCGAGGGAAAACGCCCCATCTTCCCGGAGCACGGCATCATCATCGTGGATGAAGCCCATAAGCTCCCGGAGACCGCACAGCAGATGCTGGGTGTGACGTTGGCGGCCGAAGAGATACGAAACCTTATCCTTCAGCTAAAAGAGGAACGGTACTTACTGGCGGCAGAAATGCTGGAGGACAGCACCGGCCCTTTGCTGTGCAAGCTGGCACAGTCCAGAGAGGAAGCGGAGCCGGTGGAAGCCTGTTTGCGATTGCTGACCGCACCATCCCGCACATTGCCCATCATCCAGCGGCAGATCGGCAGCGTGCTCTCCCCGCTGGGAAGCTGCCAGCTGAATACGGTACTGGACGCGGTCAAGCTGTTCACCAGTCCCCAGACAGATATGATTTTTTATTGATTTGATAGACGGAAATCTTCTTATAAGCCCGCGCAAGTGTTTATAAAACCTCGCGAAAATGGCTTAAAATCAAGGTTTTCTGCATATCGTCATTTATCTTGCCATATCTCCGTATAAGATGATTTTGTAAGACCGGGCACCATTTTGGCACCACAAATTATAGGAGGACGACATGAAAAACGTACTTTTAGACAAGGGTATTATACTCCCGTCCGGCGAAATCAGCAAGGATAAGGTAAACCTTGTAACCGGAGCAATCACGCAGCCATTCGCAGAAATGGTATGGGTAACGACAGGCGGCGACATGGAAACCGTAAACCGCTTGACCGACGTACTTGTTACCATGAACACCCCCGCCGACCGGGGGAAGCTGTTCAAAATCATAAAAATGCTCTATGGGCTTATGGGCTTGCCCTTTTCCGAGGAAGCCGAGCCTATGGACGCAGACCCCGCCGTTTTGGAATACTTCATTTTTTCCTTTACGGCAGACTTTGGCGAAGTCATACAAGACCTCATAGCCGAAGAAGCAGAATAACGCACCGCACAGGCGGCGTTTCTCACTTCCCACAAGGAAGAACAGGAACGCCGCTTTTTTCATGCCCTTTGTTACGCAGTAGGCATGAAAAAGCCCTTGATTTACGCGGCTTTGCGGACGCGGTTTTCAGCGGATAAGGGATTGATACCTAAACCCTCAAAATCGCGTTTCTATTGCGTAACAGGTATGCAGCAAAGGAGTGATGAAGCTATGGCAGTTTTCAGAGTGGAGCGCAACAAGGGCTATACGGTTATGAGCAACCACCACTTACGCAATAAGGAGCTATCCCTAAAGGCAAAAGGGCTGTTATCGCAAATGCTGTCCTTGCCAGAGGATTGGGACTACACCCTTGCGGGGCTGTCCTTTATCAACCGGGAGAAAATCGACGCTATCCGGGAAGCCGTTAAGGAACTGGAACGCGCCGGGTATATCGTGCGTTCAAGGGAACGCGACGAGAAAGGACGCTTGCGCGGCGCAGATTATGTGATTTTTGAGCAGCCGCAGACCCCGCCTGTATCGGATTTACCTACATTGGAAAATCCAACATTGGATAATCCAACGTTGGAAAAACCTACGCAGAAAAAACCTACGTTGGAAAATCCAACGCAATTAAATAAAGATATACAAAAGACTAACTTACCAAAAAAGAAAAATCAAATATAGATTTATCAAGTACCGATTCCATTCCTATCCATTCCCTAAATCCCTTGCCTTACGACGGGGAAGCGGCAGAGCCGCCGGAACGGAAACGAAAGGAAGCGACAGACGCATACAGCGTTTATGAGGAAATCATCAAGGACAATATCGAGTACGACCATTTTGTACGCTACGGGCAGGTAGACAAAGACCGTCTGGACGAAATTGTTTCGATTATCCTTGAAACGGTATGCAGCAAGAGAAAGACAATCCGTATCGCCGGGGACGATTACCCGGCAGAGCTTGTCAAGGCAAAGTTTATGAAGCTCAACAGCAGTCACATTGAATTTGTCTTTGACTGCATGAAAGAGAATACCACCAAAATCCGCAACATCAAACAGTACCTTAAAGCGGTGCTGTTCAATGCGCCGAATACCATTGACAGCTACTATACCGCCCTTGTCGCTCACGACATGGCGACAGGCAAAATCTAAAGGAGGATTACCACATGGCACAGAAAACAGGAGCTTTGATTTTTGACGAACAGACCGACCGCTACGACATTCGCTTTGACATTGCCGACTATTACGGCGGCTTGCATTGCGGAGAGTGTTTCGACGTATTCACAGGCGGCAAATGGAAGCCGACCCGCATTGAAATGAGCGCGGCGCAGGAATGGTACCTTGTGGGTATCCGCGCCGAGGATTTGAACGGCTTGCGCGTCCGTATCTAAAGCTTATGGGCGGCTACCGCAGCGGCGTACCACCCTAGCCGTGGGTCCCACGGGACAGGATTTCAATCTTATGGTCGCAATAGGGACACAGGCGGGCCAGCGTTATGCTGCTGCTCCTGGCGCACTCCGCCCGGAGCCTATCCTGCTCCGCCTTAACTTGGGCATAACGGACTGGATTTTCGGTTCTGATATTGTATCGTGGCATAAGAAAGATTCCCTCCAGTTCAAAACAGTTCTTTCTCGTCCGGCTCAATACGGACAAGAGCATACGGATCTTTCAAATCATTCCGTGTCAAAAGTCCAAGCTGCTTTAGTCGGATGGAGAGGGCAGCTTTGGATACCTCCAGGTTTTCTGCTACTGTTGCAAATGCCTGGTACTCTTTGGGCGCAAATACACGGTTTAACATACGGATTTTGGAGTACAATCCCACTGCTTCCATCTGTTTCACCAATAGATCCAGCGGCATTAATATGGCAGCTGTCAGCATATTAACACGCCATTCTTCCCAGTCCACTTGTCTCCCGCCATACCGTATGGAGGAATCTGTACAGCAATAGACATGTCGATGGTTTATACCTGGGGCATATTCTTTTGGAAAAAGCATTTTGAGGATCTGATGACTGGCCTCATGGACAAGAGTACACTGGGCTGGACTATGAGATCGAGGTCATCACCCACGATCAGAGCGACGATATTGCTCACGCTGTGCGGGAAGGAGTCCAGACCGGGGCTGGCGACCAGGGGATCATGTATGGCTTTGCCTGTGATGAGACAGAATCCTATCTTCCTCTGCCGGTCATCCTGGCCCACCGGCTCACCCGGCTGCTGACCAACGCCAGAAAAACCGGGATGATCCAGGGCCTGCGTCCGGACGGCAAGGCGCAGGTGTCTGTGGAGTACAACTTCGATATCCCCATGCGTCTTGCAGCGGTGGTTCTGTCCTGCCAGCATGACCCGGAGAAAGATCTGGACCAGCTGCGGGAGGAACTCATGGACCATGTGATCCAGCCCGCACTGCAGGAGCTGCCGCCCGATGGGGAAACGGAGGTCCTGATCAATCCATCGGGGCGGTTTATCTATGGCGGATTTGAGGCGGATACCGGCCTCACGGGCCGCAAGCTGATGGTGGATACCTATGGCGGACTGGCCCCTCACGGCGGCGGCGCGCTGTCTGGGAAAGATGCCACCAAGGTGGACCGCAGCGGAGCCTACATGGCCCGCTATATTGCAAAAAACATTGTATCTGCCGGTCTGGCGGATCGCTGTACCGTCACTCTGGCCTATGCCATTGGCAAGGCTGAACCCGTGGCGGTCAACGTGGACACCGATGGGACCGGCGAATACCGGGATGATGTGCTGGAACAGGCCGTCCAGGCGGTCTTTGACCTGACCCCCGCCGGGATGCGTCACACCCTCGGACTGGACAAGCCCATCTTCGCTCAGCTCTGCAACTATGGCCACTTTACCCATCCGAACGCTCCCTGGGAGCAGATGGACAAAGTGGAGGTACTGTGCAACGCCTGTCGCATCAAGGAAGCAGGTGTGTCGGACCGTTGAAACATGTTGCCTCCTGTTCCTTTGGTAAGGACAGCCTTGCCACCATATTACTGGCTCTGGAACATGGGGAGCCTCTGGATGAGGCAGTATACTGTGAGGTCATGTTCGACAAGGAGATCTCCGGTGAGGTGCCGGAACACCGAGATTTTGTCTACACCACCGCCATTCCGGCTTTAGAACGCAGGGGTGTGAAGGTAACCGTCCTGCGCAGTGAGAAAACATATGTGGATCTCTTCACAGGCAAAATCACCCGCGGTCCCAAGAAGGGCCTTCTGCGTTCTTTTCCCATCTGCGGACGGTGTGCTGTTCAGAGAGATTGCAAGCTGAAACCGATCCTGCGATACCAAAAAACGCTGCCGCCCGACACAGTTCAGTATATTGGGATCGCCAAGGACGAGCAGGAACGGCTGCTTCGATTGGCCGGGAACCGGGTCTCCTTACTGGACAAGTACAACTGCACAGAGGAAGATGCAAAGCAGCTCTGCCAGCGGGCAGGGCTGCTTTCGCCTGTCTACACATTTACAACCCGCGGGGGCTGTTGGTTCTGCCCTAACGCCAAAAGAAAAGAACTGCGCCATCTCTATGATTACCACCCGAACCTGTGGGAACGGATGTTGGAGCTGCAGGCCTTACCCAACAAGGTAAGCGAGAAATTCAATCGCAGCGAGACCTTCTCCGACATTGACGCGGAGTTTCGTTTGGAAGATGCGCAGGAGAGTCTGTTCCAAAATGCTGCATAAAAAAGGAGATGACAACAACGAGCAATCAGAAATATGAAATCACGGAGATCTCACACGAAAGGTATCCCTTCCTTCATCGTATCCGGGCGCTCCGAGATGTGAGTGCGGAGGTCAGCGCCGGTGATTTAGGTGGCTTCGTGGAGAGCGAGAGCAACCTTTCCTTTGAGCCGAACGATACCGCATGGATTTTTGACGATGCCATTGCCTGTAATGACGCCTATGTTGACAAGGGGGCTGTTCTGCGCGGAGAGGCGGTCGTCTGCGACAACGCTTATATCTCTATGGGCGCTGTCCTTTCCGGCCATGCGCGGGTAGAGGACAATGCCTATATACGCGGCGCTGTGCTCAGCGCCTCTGCCAGGGCCTCCGGGTTTTCCATGATCCTCAATGACAAGGATACCATGGGCGTTCCCATTCTGTCCGGCCACTGCGCGGTCTATGGCAAAGTATCCGGGGATGTGCGTCTGACAGGCAGCGCATTGGTGATCAGCGGTGAGGAAATCCGCAACGATAGCGGAACCAGGTACGTCTGTCCTTGATCCGGATGCTGTCCATCTCCTGCGTGGTGTAGTACCTGCCGATCCGCTTCACCTGGTAGCCCAGGGAGATCAGCAGATCTGGAAGGTCCGTGTCTCGGACAGTGGCCATTTCAGCCTCTGTAAAACGAGTTTTTTCTGACGTTTGTATCATGTTCACCCCCCTTCTAGGAAAAACAAAAAAGGGGCCGGAGGACGCATCTGCTTGAGATGTGTCCTCCGGCCCCTTGCTTTGACTCCTTGTGTTATTGTTCGATGTCCGCTGTGTCTCTCCGCCTCCGTGCTGGCCTCGCTGGCGTCTGGGGTGGTACCGGCGGCTCCGTTGTCCTCCGAGGCTTCCTCGGTGCTCTCAGGGGCCTCCTGTGGGGCCAGGCTGGCTTCGGCTTCCGCCAGCGCCTGCTCGATCAGGCCCAGGACGAAGTCCCGCTGGGTGAGCTTTACGCCGGTCCGAGCCGTTTCTCTGGCCAGGTGGGTCTTGATGCGCTGGAAGAGTTCCTCGGGGATCTGGAATGCCATCGTTCTGCTGCCTGTCATGTTGATTCCTCCATTCTCATCTTTCATCTTGTAGTATTCAGTGAGCAGTGCTGCGATGTACTGGCTGGTGGTCATCTCCAGGCGGTCTTTTTCTTCTGTTACCCGGTTGTGCAGGGCGATGTCGATTTGAGCGCATAGGTTTTTCTTGTCTGCCATGGTCTGCTCTCCTTTCCTCGTTTTGCAACGCAAGTATATCCAAAACCATGTCAGAAAGCTATTACCAAGACCACCAAGGAACCAAGGACAAAGCAAGCAATACCACCAACTGAAACAGCTATGTAATAATGTAATAAAAAGAGAGAAGCCCCCGTTGGCAGTTCGATTTGAACTACCAGCGGGGGCTTCTCTCGCTGTTTTCTCTTTGCTCAGAGGTTCGAATCACCCCACATCACGAAAATGGCCTTTTGCATCTCCGTAAGCGTAAAATAGAGGAGGACCTTTCCCCCTGTGGTAAGATGGGAGTAAAAAGACAGGGGGCAGAGAGGTCATGAGTGAGGAAAAGCGAATTTTGCAGTGCCTGAACTGCGGGCAGCCGTTTGAGCCAACGTGTCATATCACGCGGCAGAAATTTTGCTGTGACGCATGTCGGCACAAATATCATAACGCCAAGCGGCATTATGATGTGCCAGTAGATATCTGCCCAGGTTGTGGAGATATCGTGGAGCAGAGTGGAGAACGGGGACGGCGGAGGCGGTTTTGCAGTGACCAATGCCGGGTCAAATATCATGCTCGTAAGGTCATGGAACGACGGCAGGCAAGAGAACAAACAAAAGCGATCTGTCCCAACTGCGGGAAAGAGTTTCAGGCAGAATGGGGAACAGGGAAACAACGGCGGTTCTGCAGTGACCCGTGTAGGATCGAATGGTGGGCGGCGTATCACAAAGCGAATCCCAGTATAGAAGAACCGGCGGAGACATGTGCGACCTGTGGAGCACCGCTGCCAGGGAAGCAAAAAGGCCAGAAATATTGCAGCCGGTTTTGTTACCTGTTGGCGATGGACCAGACACATGTGGAAGGGACCTGCCAGTGGTGCGGCCGGCCGATCGCCACCACCATTGGGGTGGAGCGGACCTATTGCAGCCGGGAATGTGCGGCAGCAGGCCGGTACGCTTTGCGGGGGTTTCACAAAGGCAGCCACCGGATCAGTGCCGCAGATACCCAGCTATGGCTGGAAAAGCTGACACAGGCCGCCAGAGCGAACAAAAGCGGTGTGCGTGGGAAGCGAGTCCGTCTTGTATGCGGAACGACCAGCATGTACACCGGCCTGGATGGATTGACCGCGATCATCCGCTATCATTTGCGGTGTGATCCATACGATGGAAGCGTGTATGTGTTCCGTGACGGAACGGGCAGTATGCTGAAATATATTGAATGGGATGGTCAGAGCTTTCAACAGGGGAAACGGCGGGCCCAGAGCGGCACATACCCCTGGCCGAAAGGAGAGTCTGGCCGTGTGGTCGAGATCAGCGAGAAAGAGTTTACATATCTTCTGAGTCGATCTATTGTGCCGTTCAAGTCCCATAAGAAAGATATCTAAAAAGCAGAAAAGTGCTGTGATGATTGAAATCACGGCACTTTTTTGCTATAATTTAAGTATGAAAACAAAAGAGAGAAGCCCAGCGGAGTGGCGCGCGCTGCTGGATAAAAAAGAAGATGAAATCGCATTCCTGCATCGGCAGATCGACTGGCTGACACAGCAGCTTCGGCTTGCGCGAGGGCAGCGTTTTGGTGCGTCCAGCGAACAGACACAGGCGATCCTGGAACAGGTGTCGCTGTTCCAGGAGGCGGAATCGGAGTCATGTGCAAAGATGCCGGAACCAGAACTGGAGCAGGTCACATATAAGCGGAGGAAGCAGAAAGGAAAACGGGAACTGGATTTTTCTGGCCTTCCCGTGGAACAAGTCATCCATGAACTGCCGGAAGCCGAACAGGTCTGTTTGGAGTGCGGCGGGAAACTGCATGCCTGCGGTCATGAGGTGCTGCGCCGGGAACTGGCCTATGTTCCCGCGCAATATAAAGTGGTGGAACATGTACAGACGGTATATGCGTGCAGGTGCTGTGAAAGGAACAGCGACCATGTCTTTCTGCGGAAAAGCGAGGTTCCCGCCCCACTGATTCCTGGAAGCGGGGTGGCTTCACCAAGCCTGTTGGCCCATATTATGAACAGCAAGTATACGTTGGCCCTTCCCCTTTACCGGCAGGAACAGGAGCTGCAGCGGAGGGGGCTGTCGATTTCCCGGCAAACCATGTCCAATTGGATCATCTATGCGTATCAGCATTATTTCCCCAGCCTTTTTCATGCTCTGCACCAGGAGCTGCTGAAGAGTGAGATCCTCCACGCGGACGAGACCACGTTGACTGTGCTGCGGGAGGATGGCAGGCAGGCCAGGCAAAAGAGTTATGTGTGGGTATATCGGACATCCGGCGATGCGGTAAGCCCAGTGGTGCTGTACGATTACCAGCCCAGCCGCTCCGGTGTGTGTGCAAGCAATTTTCTGCAGGGCTTCACTGGGCTGCTACATACAGATGGGTATGAGGCATACCACTGCAAATTGCCGCAGGAGATCACAGTTGCGGGCTGCTGGGCACATATGAGACGAAAATTCACGGATGCGTTGAAAACGCTTCCGAAAGATATCCGGGCACGCTCTCCAGCTCTGGTCGGTCTGGAGTACTGCAATAAGCTGTTCCATCTGGAAGAAGATTACGCAAAACAGGGACTTTCTTTTCAGGAAAGATTTTTCGCCCGGATGGAACGCTCCAGAACGGTGGCAGAAGAATTTTTCGCCTGGGTGAGAGAGGAACAGGAGAAAAATCCCGTACCAAAAAGTATGTTTGGTACGGCGTTGACTTATGCCCTGAATCAACGGGACTGGCTGATGAATATATTTCTGGACGGACGGCTGGAGCTGTCTAATAACCGGGCGGAGCGTGCGGTACGTCCCTTTGCCATTGGAAGAAAAAACTGGTTGTTCTGCAACACACCTCATGGCGCCAATGCCAGTGCAACGATCTATTCCATTGTTGAGACGGCCAAAGCGAATGGCCTGCGGCCTTTCCACTATTTAAACTTCCTACTGGAACGACTCCCTCACGGCTATTCCCCGGAAGCTTGCCTCCCATGGGAGGAAACGGCCCAGTCTATATGCAGATAAAGGCTGCCATTTGTGAAAAATGGCAGTCTTGCTCTTTCCTGAGGTGTCCTCCTCTATTTTACGCTTACATGCATCTCTGAAATGTCGCCTCTCGCGTGGAAAAACTGATTTTCCGAAAAAAGCGTTTTTTCGAACTTTTTGCCACAGAAAACGGCGTTAAATATGCGAAAACACCGCACTTTCGTGCGGTGTTTTCGGTGCTGCATCTTTCATCAACATATTTTGGAGCTTGCGGCCGGACTCGAACCGGCGACCTGCGCATTACGAATGCGCTGCTCTACCAACTGAGCCACGCAAGCAATCTTAATTGACTGACTGTGCTTCTGTATGTCAGCCTTGATAGTATATCATGTTTTTTTGCTTTCGTCAATCTTTTTTTGATATTTTCCTTGACTTTTTCTGGCTATCCGCTATAATAGTAAAGTATCCTTGCTCATATCAAAGGATATGGGCCAAAAGTCCAAAAGGAGGTGCTAAGAAAATGGCAAAGATTTCTGGCAAGTACGAGACAATCTTCATTGTCAACCCCACGCTGGAAGAGGCAGCGGCTACCGCTGTTGTGGACAAGTTCAAGTCTCTCGTCGAGGCGAACGGCACGAACGTGGAAGTGGAAGATTGGGGCAAGCGTCGTCTGGCGTACCCGATCGAAGACCAGAACGAGGGTATCTACACTCTGATTCGTTTTGAGTCCAAGCCGGAGTTCCCGGCTGAGCTGGACCGTATCTACAAGATTACGGACGGCATCATGCGTTCCCTGATCGTCTGCCTGGACGACTAAGGCGGTGAACGACCAATGCTCAACAAGGCTATTCTGATGGGTCGTTTGACCCGCGATCCCGAGCTGCGCCATACGCAATCCAATATGGCTGTGTGTTCGTTCTCTCTTGCGATCGATCGTGGCCGCAAAGATCAGAACGGCGAACGCCAGACCGACTTCATCGACTGTGTCGCATGGGGTCGTCAGGCAGAGTTCGTATCACAGTGGTTTACCAAAGGTGCAATGGCAATCGTAGTCGGCCGTATTCAGTCCCGTCGTTGGACGGACCAGAACGGCAACAACCGTACTGCAATCGAAGTAAACTGCGATGAAGTTTCCTTCGGCGAGACTAAAAAGTCCCGCGAAGCAAACGTCGGTTATGCCGGCGGCGGTTATGGCGGCTATGATAACGGATCGCAGATGCGGCCCGAGCCTGCCGCGTCTCAGGTGACTCCGGCATTCGATTTGCCCGCAAGCGATTCGGATTTTCAGGAGCTGGCCGATGACGACGGCGATGTCCCATTCTAAACTGAAGGAGGTTACGCGACAATGGAAGAAACCAAGAAGGAATTCACGCCCCGTCCGGAGCGTGCAGAGCGCCCGCAGCGCGGCCGTCGCCGCCGTAAGGTTTGCGCTTTCTGTGTTGATAAAGTCGAGCACGTTGATTATAAGGATGCCGGCAAGCTGCGCAAGTATATGTCCGAGCGCGGCAAGATCCTGCCCCGCCGTATGACTGGTACCTGCGCGCATCATCAGCGCCAGCTGACCGAGGCGATCAAGCGCGCCCGTCACATTGCTCTGCTGCCCTATACTGCGGAGTAATCATTTTTCTCATCATAAAAGGATACACAAATACCGCTTTTCATCAGAAAAGCGGTATTTTTTTGCTCATTCATCGGTAAAGATAAAAACCTCCTCGACCGTCAGGCCGAATACCTTTGCTATGTCCATTGCGAGCTTGAGCGACGGATTATACTGTCCGTTTTCCAGCCGTCCGATTGTTTCACGCCGCACGCCGACCAGCTCCGCCAGCTGCGCCTGATCCATGCCGCGCGCGGCGCGCAGCTCTTTGATTCGTGTTTTCAGCATAACGGTCATGCCGAGCGGCGTTCATAATACAAAAACGCCACATCCTGAAAAACGTTGAGTAGCCCCATCAGCAACAATGCGTATTCATAGGGAATGGTAAGCGGCATTTCTTCACCGAAAATGATATACAACAGCAGTGCACCGTTGATGATATTAAACAGCAGGGAATTGGCTTTATAGCCGTTGATGTGTGCGCGCTCGTCCGGCTTTTCTACACCTACACCGATTTCCAGCAGCACCAGACCGATCAGCAGCACCATGCACAGTGCAATCAAGATTCCCTGCCACGGCTGTGCTTTGATCGGGCCGTAGTTTTTGGCAAACACCCACAAGACAACAAGCACGCCCCATACGCCGGCATGGAGCATCTTTGCACGAGTTAACGTCATCATATATCCCTCCCATATGTGATATATTTGTATCTCTGTGTGATAAATATATCACACAGTATATACATTGTCAATCTCCATTTCTTTTTCCACAGTATTGTGGATAATTTTTTGCATCGGGTAAGGGAAACAAAAAAAGGACGCACTTTTGTGCGTCCTTTTTACTTATTCTTCCGTTGTCTCGGTCGATTCGCCGTCCTCGGTAGCCTCGTCCTCTTCCTGTTTGTCGGTGCGGGCAATCGAGATTACCTTTACGTCCTCGCTTGTGCGCATCACGATAACACCCTGGCTGCCTCTGCCACATTCGCGGATTTCCTCACAGCCTGTACGAATGATAACACCATCATCCGTAATGATCATCACATCATTATCGCTGTCTACGACCGCAATGCCAGCCACCAGACCGGTCTTTGCGGTCAGATTATGCAGTGTCATACCGCTGCCGCCACGGTGATGGATGGTAAACTCCTCAACAGGCGTACGCTTACCATAGCCGTTCTCGGTAATTGACAGCACATACGCACCCTTGCGTGCCCGCGCCGCGCCCACAACATAGTCGCCTTCGCTCAGGCGGATGCCGCGCACACCGGTCGCCGTGCGGCCCATCGCGCGTACTTCGTTCTCGTCAAAGCAAATCGCGCGTCCTTCATGCGTTGCAATCAGGATATTCTGCTCACCGTCGGTCAGACGCACGTCAACCAGCGCGTCATCCTCATTGAGATTGAGCGCGCGCAGACCTGCGCGGCGGATGTTCTGCAAATCGGACAGCACCACGCGCTTGGCAACGCCCTGACGGGTGACAAAGAACAGGAATTTATCGTCGGCAAATTCCTTGATAGCGAACATCGCGGTGATTTTCTCATCGCTTTCCAGCTCCAGAAGGTTTACAATGTTCATTCCCTTTGCCGAGCGGCCGGTTTCGGGAATCTGATAGCCCTTGAGCTTGTATACCTTACCGCGGTTGGAGAAGAACAAAATGGTATCATGCGTCGACGCGGTGAAAATATCCTTGGCGAAGTCCTCTTCGCGCGTGCTCATCGCGGAAATGCCGCGACCGCCACGTCGCTGTGCACGGTAAACCGAAGTTGGCTGACGTTTGATATAGCCGAAATGAGTCAGCGTGTAAGCACACTGCTGCTCCTCAATCAAATCCTCAATATCGATTTCATCCGCGACATTGGCAATCTCGGTGTGGCGTTCATCGCCGTATTTCTGCTTGATCTCCTGCAATTCCGCTTTAACGACCGCGAGAATATTCGCGTCGCACGACAAAATTTCCTCGAACGAAGCAATTTTTCCCTCCAGTTCGTTATATTCGTCGTTGATTTTCTCCTGCTCCAGACCAGACAGACGGCCCAGACGCATATCGACAATCGCCTGCGCCTGCGGCTCGTCGAGGTGAAACTCGAAGTGTTCTGAGCCGTCTACGATGCCGAGCAGCGCAATCTGGTCAATCCAGAACGGCTCAGCCATCAGGTTTACCTTGGCTTCCGCTTCGTTTTTGGATGCGCGGATGATGGCGATAATGCGGTCGATGTTATCGGTCGCCACCTTGAGACCTTCCAGGATATGCGCACGGTCTTGCGCTTTTTTTAAATCAAAGCGTGTGCGGCGCTCGACAACGTCTTTCTGGAAGACGACATACTGGTCGATGATCTGCCGCAGCGTGAGCACACGCGGCTGCAGCTTACCCGCTGCGCCCGACGGCACGAGCGCAATGTGAATCATCGAGATGGTATCCTCAAGCTGGGTATAGGTAAACAGCTGGTTGAGAATCACCTGCGCGTTCGCGTCGCGTCGGATGTCGACCACAATCTGCATGCCCTCGCGCGAGGAATGGTCCTGAATGTTGGTGATACCGTCGACGCGCTTGTCCTTGACGAGGTTCGCCATGGACTCGACCAGACGCGCCTTGTTGACCATGTAGGGAATTTCGGTAATCAGAATCTGGCTCTTGCCATTTGGCAGGTCGACAATCTCGGTCTTGGCACGTACCTTGATTTTGCCGCGGCCGGTCGCATACGCCGCGCGGATACCGCTGCGGCCCATGATGACGCCACCGGTCGGGAAGTCCGGCCCTTTGATAAACTGGCATATCTCGTCCATTTCGGCTTCCGGATGGTCGATGACATGGCAGATGCCGTCGATCACCTCGGTCAGGTTGTGCGGCGGGATATTGGTGGCCATGCCGACCGCGATACCCGACGATCCGTTCACCAGCAGATTGGGAAAGCGGGAGGGCAATACAAGCGGTTCTTTGAGTTCTTCGTCAAAGTTCGGACCGAAGTCGACCGTATTTTTCTTGATATCGGCCAGCATGTAGTTGGAAATCTTGGCCATGCGGGCCTCGGTATAACGGTAAGCTGCCGGGGGGTCGCCGTCGACCGAACCGAAGTTGCCGTGACCGTCAATCAGCGGATAGTGCAGCGAAAACGGCTGCGCCATGCGCACCAAAGCGTCGTATACCGATGCGTCACCGTGCGGATGATAGCGGCCGAGCACATTACCGACGGTCGTAGCGGACTTGCGGTAGGGCTTATCCGAGGTCAGGCCGTCCTCGTACATCGCGTACAGGATACGGCGGTGTACAGGCTTTAAGCCGTCGCGCACATCGGGCAGCGCGCGGCCGACAATGACGCTCATCGCATAGTCGATGTAGCTCTTTTTCATCTCTTTTTCGAGATCGACCTGCAATATTTTTTGCTGTTCGTATTCTTGACTCATTCTTTGCCTCCGGAATTGTTGGCGTTATTATACATGCCGTCCGCGCATCAGACGTCCAGATTCATAACATACTTGGCGTTTTTCTCAATAAATTCGCGCCGCGGCTCGACCTTTTCACCCATCAGCAGCGCGAAGGTTTCGTCGGCTGCCGCCGCATCCTCCATCGTTACCTGCAGCAGCGTGCGGTTTGCCGGGTCCATGGTGGTCTCCCACAATTGCTGCGGGTCCATCTCGCCCAGACCTTTGTATCGCTGCACGCGCACGCCTTCTCCCATTTCATCAAGGCAGGCGCGCTGCTGTTCGTCGGTATAGGTATAGCGTACATCCTTGCCCTTTTCGTTCTTGAAAAGCGGCGGCTGCGCGATAAACACATGTCCATGCTCGATAAGCGGCCGCATAAAGCGGAAAAAGAATGTCAGCAGCAGGGTACGGATATGGCTGCCGTCGACGTCGGCATCGGCCATCAAAATGATTTTTCCGTAACGCAGCTTGGACAAATCAAAATCGTCGCCAAAGCCCGCGCCGAATGCGGTAATCATCGGGGTAAGCTTGTCGTTGCCGTATACGCGGTCGAGACGTGCCTTTTCAACGTTAAGCATCTTACCCCAGAGCGGCAGAATCGCCTGATGCCGCCGGTCGCGGCCTTCCTTGGCCGAACCGCCCGCGGAATCACCCTCGACGATGTAGATTTCGGTATAGGTCGGGTCCTTTTCAATGCAGTCAGCCAGCTTGCCGGGCAGGGAGGCCGAGTCAAGTGCGGACTTGCGCCGCGTCATCTCGCGCGCCTTTTTGGCGGCTTCGCGGGCGCGGGCGGCGGTCTGTGCCTTATCGATAATCGTACGCGCGACCTGCGGGTTTTCCTCAAAGAAGGTCATCAGCTTTTCAGACACCATCGCGTCGACCAGGGTACGCATATCGCTGTTGCCCAGCTTGGTTTTGGTCTGGCCCTCAAATTGCGCTTCCTGCAACTTGACCGAGATAATCGCGGTCAGGCCCTCGCGCGCGTCCTCGCCCTTAAAGGACTCGTCATCTTTGAGCAGCTTGTATTTGCGGCCGTATTCGTTCAGCACGCGGGTAAGCGCGGCTTTGAAGCCGGTCTCGTGCGTGCCGCCCTCGGTCGTATTGATGTTATTGGCAAAGGACAGCAACAGCTCGTTGTAGCTGTCGGTGTACTGCATGGCAACCTCTGCCATCGAGGTATCGCGGCTGCCTTCCATGTAAATGACCTGCTCGTGCAGCGGATTTTTCGCGCGGTTGAGGTGCTGCACAAACTGACGGATACCGCCCTCGTAGTGCATGACCTCCTCGACCGGCTCATCGTCACGCTCGTCGCGCAGCGTGATTTTAAGACCGGCGTTCAAAAACGCCTGCTCACGCAGCCGCTTTTCCAGCACGTCGAAATCGTAAACCGTCGTCTCGAAGATTTCCGGGTCGGCATGGAAACGAATGGTCGTACCGGTTTCGCTTTCGCAAGGCGTGTCGCGCATTTTTACCTGCGTCACGCCGCGCTCAAAGCGCATGTAATGCTTGGTATGGCCGTCGCGCACTTCGGCCTCCAGCCAGTCGGACAGGGCGTTTACGACCGACGAGCCAACGCCGTGCAGGCCGCCGGACACCTTATAGCCCGAACCATCGAACTTACCGCCCGCGTGCAGCACGGTCAAAACGACCTCCAGCGTCGGGATGCCCATTTGCGGATGGATGCCGCAGGGAATACCGCGGCCGTTATCCGCTACGCGAATGACCTCGCCCTTTTCAATCGTCACCTCAATATGGGTGCAGTAGCCCGCCAGCGCTTCGTCGATTGAGTTGTCGACAATCTCATACACCAGATGGTGCAGGCCGCGCGCCGAGGTCGAGCCGATATACATGCCCGGACGTTTGCGCACCGCTTCCAGTCCTTCGAGCACCTGAATTTGACTTTCGTCATAGGTGTCGGTGACCTTCAGGTCGAGCACTTCGTCCTTGATTTCCATTTCTTCACTCATATGATTTAATTTCCTTTCCAGAAATTGCGGTAACGATAATTGTATGCGCTTTTATGCGCTTATATTGCGTATGCCTTTTCCGCGCGGCGCTGCAAGGCCTGCGGCGACAAGCTGGTTAAATACAGCGTTTCACCCAGCGCATTTTCACATAGCACCCCTGCGCGCGGCAGGTCTTCATACAGCTCGATGATGCGTCCCTCATCCTGTAATCGCTCCACCAATCGAACGGTTCGTTTGGATGCGGTGGCGGTGTCCATATCGAACACGGCAACCACGCTTTGCAGCGGCACAATATAGTCCTGTCCCAAATGCAGATACATGGAAAATCCTCCTGTTTTCCCACAAAATGGACACAATAACAGACCGTGGAACGACCTTGCGCAGAAATATGCAGCCACCGCGCGAAATATCGTCCGCCGGTCTGTCCCTCGGGCTGTATTCTATTCTAATTATACCACTTTTTTCAGGTTTTGTGTACCGAATAGACGGAAAAACTCAAATGATTTTACCATTTTGTATTTGGAAAACCGCGCCTGCGCGCAGCTTATCCGAAATGCCGTCCTCACAGCAGGTAATCATCACCTGACCGGCGGAAATGCGGTTTAAAACAAAGTCCTGCCGCCGGCGGTCCAGCTCGGAAAGCACATCGTCCAGCAGTAAAACCGGATACTCACCGTCCTCCCCGAAAAACAGCTCGCGCTCGGCAAGCTTTAAAGACAGCGTACAGGTGCGCACCTGTCCCTGTGAGCCGTAGGACGCCGCGCTGCGTCCATCGAGCAGCAGCACCAAATCATCCTTATGCGGGCCGGAAAGGCAGCTTCGCGCCGCGATTTCAGCCTGCTTATGGCGCAAAACGTGATCGATAAGCTCCTGCTCGATTTGCTTTGCGGACGCAAAAGGGTCGGTGACCGATGAGACGGTTTGATATTCGCCTGAAAGCGTCTCCTGCGGCGCGATGTCGGCATAAACAGCCGCTGCTGCTTCAAGCAGTTTTTTGCAGTAATACGCGCGGTAACGGATAATCTGCGCGCCAATGTGCGCCATGCGCAGCGAAAAATCCTCCCACATGGACAAAAGCGAGGGTTTTTCCTCGCTGTCACGCAGGATACGCGTTTTGTGCTCATGCAAGCGGTTATATTCCTCCAGATAGCGCGCATAGTATGGACGCAGCTGGCACAGCGCGGTATCCAGAAAGCGTCGCCTCGCGCCCGCGCCCTGCCGCACCAGCATCAGATCCTCCGAGCAAAACAGAACGGTTTTCAGAATGCCTTGCGCATCCGACTGGCGCTTCTGTCGCACGCCGTTTTTGTAAATTTCCATGGATTTCATGCGCGAAAGACGCAGCTCAAGTGTAAAATCCCGTCTTTGCGCCTGAAAATCGGTTATAATCCGCGCGTGATCCTCACCGAAGCGCAGCCCTTCTTTTTTCTGCGCGGTGCGGAATAAGCGCATGGTGGAGCAGGCGGCGGCGGCTTCAAGCAGATTGGTTTTGCCCTGTCCGTTTTCGCCGCAAATCAGGTTGACGGCAGGGTCAAATACAAATCGCGCATGCGCATAATTGCGGAACTGTTCCAGCTCCAGCGAACGGATATTCATACGATTTTGACGGTTTCCCCGTCCAGCGTCACAGAGTCGCCCGGACGCAGTTTTTTGCCACGCATGGTGCAGCTCTCGCCGTTTACCAGCACTTCTCCCTCCGCGATACGGATTTTCGCTTCTCCGCCCGAGCTAACTAAATTAGCAAATTTTAACAGTGCATCCAATTTAATGAATTCTGTTTGGATTTTGATTTCAGTCATTGGCCTTTAACCTCACCGGCAGCACCAGATAAGTGTATTTATCGCCTTCCAGCGGAGAGACGACAATCGGATTGAGCGAGCCTTTAAGCTGAATCTTTACGGTTTCGTCGCCGGCGGCGCGAAGCGCGTCTAGAATATAGCGATTGTTAAAGCCGATTTCCAAATCGTCAATCGTGCCTTCAAACGCACATTCGTCATAGCTTTTGCCGACGGCCGTGATGCACGACATCTGCACATAGGAGCCGTCAAAATGGAATCTGACCGGGTTTTTCAGCTTTTCGGAGACGATCAGGGAGACGCGCTCAATACAGGTGATCATCTCATGCCGGTCGGCCGTAACGACATATTCAAATTCTGACGGGATTGCCGCGCGGTAATTGAGAAATTCGCCGTCAATCAGACGGGTGATGAGCGTGGTGCCGCCGATGCGGAACAAAATATTCTTTCGGTCGGGGAAAATCTCCACATCGCCGTCCTCTTCGGTTAAAATACGTTCGATTTCACGCAGCGATGGGCCGGGCACAACGAATTTCATGTCCCCGGAAATGCCTTCCACCGTTTCGCGGCGCACGGACAGTCGATATCCGTCGACCGCGACAACATTCAAACGGTTGCTTTCCAGTTCAAATAAACAGCCCGTGTGGATAGGTTTGGATTCGTTGTCGGATACCGAGAAAATGGTCTGGGCAATCATGCTTTTGAGCATGGACTGCGGCAGGGAAAAGCCAGTGTCGGCGGAAACCTCGGCCAAAGCCGGGTATTCGTCGGCTTCGGTCGCGACCAGATTAAATACGGCGCGGCCGCATTTGATGGTGGTCAGCAGTTTGTCATCGGTTTCCAGATAGACGACATCCTGCGGCAGCTTGCGAACAATGTCATAAAACAGCTTGGCGTTAAGCACAATGCTGCCGGGCTCGACAATATCGGCTTGGGCAGTGGTGCGAATACCCATGGAAAGGTCATAGCCGGTCAAAGTGAGCGAATCGGTTTCTGCGGTAACTAAAAGTCCTTCGAGCAATGGCATGGAGCTTTTGCCTGTAACCGCACGGGAGGCAGTACCGATCAGACCGAGCAGGGTTTCTTTTTCACAGGAGAATTTCATCGGACGTTCCTCTTTCTTTGGAAATCGTAAGAAAAAACAGGATAGGATTTTATCGTAGTAGTAGAGGCTGGGGAAATTGGGGAAAAACAGTGCAAAGCCAGACGTGGTGCGGGAAATGTCGTACACAGAAGGATGTGGATGAATTCTGCGCGCTCCACAGCTTCCACAGCCGGCTTTTTTATCCACAGGACAAGTCTTGTGGAATCCACAGGGATATGTGGATAGATTTTTATTCCCCGCGGATGTTGTTGTGCAGCTTTTTGATGACCTCTTCAGTCTCTCTGGAGTTCTTTCGTTCCTCCTCGATTTTGTTGCAGGCGTGCATGACTGTTGTATGATCGCGCTTGAAGATTTTGGCGATATCGGGGAAGGAGTATTCCAGCTCCTGACGGATCATATACATGGCCATCTGGCGCGGATAGGCGACGTCCTTGGAGCGGTTTTGTGAAATCATTTGCTCGACAGGGATATAGAAATAGTTGGCGACGGCCTCCATGATGCGTTCGGGCGTGGGATTAAGCCCGGGGTTTTCGATACGCAGGGCGTCGATTGCGTTTTCCGCCAGCGTAACCGTGATGCGTTCGCCCATCAGCTCGTGCATGGCTTTGATTTTTTTGACTGCGCCTTCCAGCTGCCGGATGTTGGCCTGAATATTTTCAGCAATGTAGACGGAAACGTCGTCCGGTAGAACTACACCCATCTTGACCGCTTTGTCACGGATGATAGCGATACGGGTTTCAAAGTCGGGCGGCTGAATATCGGCCAGCAGACCCCATTCAAAACGGGTTTTCATGCGGTCTTCCAGAGTGTTGATTTCCTTGGGCGGCCGGTCCGAGGTCAGTACAATCTGCTTTTTCGCTTCGTACAGCGCGTTGAAGGTATGGAAAAACTCTTCTTGCGTGCGCTCTTTACCTGCAATAAACTGCACGTCGTCCAATAGCAACAGGTCGACCATGCGGTATTTGTTGCGGAAGGTCTGCACATTGCCTTCCTGAATGGCGGTGATCAGTTCGTTGGTAAAGTCCTCGCCCTTGACATAGATGATGCGAAACTCCGGATGCGTGCGGCGCAAAACATTTGCAATCGCGTACATCAGGTGGGTTTTGCCCAGTCCAGAGTTACCATAAATGAAAAGCGGGTTATTTTCCGCTGCCGGACGCTGCGCGACCGCGAGCGCTGCCGCGTGTGCAAATTTGTTGCTCGAACCGACGATGAACCGTTCAAACGTGTAATCATCATAGGGGGAAGAGCTGGTGGTAGACGCAGTGTACTCGCCGGTCACAACCACGACGGTTGTCGGGTCGCCGGTCAGCTCATACAGCGCGTTTTGCAGCGGCTCGATGAATTTCTGGTCGATAAACTCTTTTTTGAACTGGACCGGAGAATGCAAAATCAAACGGTTGTCCGTAAAAGAAACAACCGTTGCATCGTCGAACCAGGCGGAAAGGCTGGACGGCGGGAAATCGCGTTCAAGGCGTTCGAGCGCCATTTCCAATATATTATTAGCCATGGGGCGCCTCCTGTCGATATAAGTACATAGATAATAATATAATATCACAAGTTTCGGGCAGTTTCAACAGCAAGGGTTATACACAGCTGTGCGGAAATTTGTGTATCATTTTTTGTGGTTTTTGATTTGATAACCCAATTTATAGTATCATTTTGAAACTTTTCCCCAAGATGTTGAAAACGCAAAAAAACCTTGACATTTTGGGGTTTCTATAGGATAATAATTATTGTCTCATATTCTGCGGACAGGCAGCGGCATAAGCCCGCGTCTCGCGCCGGACCTATGCCGGTGCCCATCCGTAAATCCAAAAACAGGGAGGTGCACGAAGAAATGAAGAGAACGTATCAGCCTAAGAAGCGTCAGCGCTCCAAGGAGCATGGTTTCCGCAAGCGTATGCGTACGTCGAACGGCCGCAAGGTACTGGCCCGTCGCCGTGCCAAGGGCCGCGCGCGCCTGACGTACTAAGCGAAAACCGATTTTTCAATACGCGCCGGCGGCGCGGAGGAAAAACGAAGCGAGCCGCTTTATCCTGCGGTTCGCTTTTTTCTTTTGTCACAAAGAGAACAGGCTCAAAGGGGGCTTCGGTTCGGACGGAAGAAACCGGCAAAAGGGATTTGGGTTGTATCCGCCGGAATAAAAGAGATATGACCAGCTTTGCAAACATACTTAGCTGCAAAGAAATTTAAGATAATGTTCAAATCGGGCATTACCTTCCGTTTTTTCCCGGGCATCGGAAAAACGAGGAGAAAAAGATGAAAAACACAATATCCTTGAAGGAAAACCATGAGTTCCGGCGGCTGTATCACCGGGGGGTTTCTTCGGCGGGCAGACATCTGGTTCTGTATTGTCGGAAAAACCGATTGGGATATAACCGGCTGGGGCTGACGGTCAGCGCCAAGCTGGCCGGAGCGGTGCAGAGAAGCCGCATCAAACGCCTGTTCCGCGAAGCGTATCGTCTGCATGAGGATGAATTTGCGGTGGGCGTGGATTTGGTGCTTGTCGCGCGCAGCCGCGCGGTAGGCGCAACCTATTTGGAAATTGAAAAATCGCTGCTGCGGGCTTTGCAGGAAAATAAAGTCGCGGCAGCTCGGTCATGAAGCGTTTTCTGCTGGCGGCAATCCGTTTTTACCGCCGGCATATTTCGCCGACCAAACCTCCCTGCTGTCGTTATATCCCGACCTGTTCGCAGTATGCGATCGAGGCAATCGAGAAATACGGCGCGCTCAAGGGCGGATGGCTGGCGTTCAAACGCATCTGCCGATGCCATCCCTTCTCCAAACGCGGGCCATATGATCCCGTGCCATAATAAAGGAGAAAAAAGAAATGGTATCGGAAAAATTTCGTTTCACAAGTGAAAAACAACCCTACGGAGGTTTATATGGGAGATATTTTCGGACTTGTCATCGTCAGACCGCTCGGTCTTATCCTGCTGGGAATCTTTAAGGCGATAGGATCCTACGGTCTTGCGGTTATTCTGTTTGCGTTACTGGTCAAGCTGATTTGTATTCCGCTGGCGATTAAGGGCAAAAAGAGTATGCTTGCCATGAACGCGCTCAATGCGGAAATGCAGCAGCTGCAAAAAAAGTACGCGAATAATCGCATCAAGCTCAACGAGGAAATTCAGAAGCTGTATGACAAGCATGGCGTCAATCCGATGTCCGGCTGTCTGCCGCAGTTTATCCCGCTGCCGATCATGATGGGTCTGTACTATGCCGTGCAGCAGCCGCTCAAGTTTATGATGGGCTTTAATCAGGATGTGATCAATCAGCTGGCGGTGCTGGTAGGTGTGGATACCGCGACAGCAGGCTATTATAGCCAAATAACGATTGCCGAAAAGCTGGGTGACCTGTTTACCCAGAACGGCGGCGTATGGCCGGAGGCCGTGACCAACATCACCAATGGCGCAGGAGAACTGCTCAACATTGATTTTAACTTCCTCGGTCTGAATCTGGCGCAGACTCCGACCTTTCCGAATCCGAGTATTTTATGGATCATCCCGATTCTGTCGGGTGCGACCGCATTTCTGTCCAGCTTTGTGATGCAGAAGATGCAGGGCACACAGAATAGCGCCGCTGCCGGTCAGATGAAGGTGCTCAATATCATGATGCCGCTCATGTCGTTGTATTTCGGTTTTATCCTGCCGGGAGCAATCGGTATCTACTGGATTTTCAACAACATTTTTGCTTGCGTGCAGGAAATTGTGCTGACGACTTATCTGCGCGGCAAAAAGGAAAAGAAGGATGCGGAGGAATTTGCGCGCGTCGAGGCGGAAAAGGAAGCCAAGCGCGCGGCAAGCAGAGCCGCTCAGCAGGAACAGTCCCAAAATGCCAAGAAAAAGAAGGGGGACAAGTAAGCTATGGAAAAATTTATTGAAACCACCGGCGATACCCGTGATGCTGCGATTGAAGCAGCGCTCAAGCAGCTCGGTATGGACCGGGATGACGTATCGGTAGAGGTCCTGGATAACGGTAAGAAGGGTTTTCTCGGTATCGGTGCAACGCCTGCGCGCGTGCGCGTTACCTATGAAGTGCCGGATGAGCCGGTGAAAAAGGAGGAGCCTGTCCACAACCCTGTGGAAAAACCTGCGAAGCCGCATCGTGCTGAAAAACCGGTAAAGGAAGAGAAAGCCGCTGAAAAGCCGCAAAAGCTGTCCATTACCGATGCGGATGATACACCGCGTCTGGTCAAGGCTGCGCCCGCGGATTTTGTGCCGGAAAAACTGGATGTGGAGCGTCCGCCGCGTCGGGAGCGTCCGCGTCGGGAACGCGGTGGCCGCCGTGAGCGCCGTCCCCGCGAGGAGCGCCCGATTACGCCTTCTGTTCCTAAAGAACGCGAGCTGATTCCGGTTTCCGAGGAATGTATGAAGAAAGCTGAGCAGCTGGCGACCGATTTCGTCACCGGCCTGCTGGAAAAAATGGGCGTGGAAGGTACGGTCACCACATTGCCGCAGGTCGAGTGCGACCAGCTGCGTCTGGAGATTTCCGGTCCGGATATGGGCCCGATTATCGGTCGTCGCGGCGATACGCTGGATGCAATCCAGTATCTTGGCTCCCTGGTGCTCAATAACGCGCTGGACGAGCATGTGCGTCTGTCGGTCAACACTGAGAATTACCGCGAAAAGCGCGCGGAAAGTCTGGAGCGACTGGCTCGCAAGATAGCGATGAAGGTGGTAAAATCCCACCGCTCGATGACGCTGGAGCCTATGAACCCCTATGAGCGCCGCATCATTCATGCTGCGCTGCAGGATTTCAACGGCGTCACCACGTATTCGACCGGCACCGAACCCGGCCGTCGCGTTGTTATTGCACCGGATAACAACTTTCACGCCCGTTCTTAACGCGGGGTACTGCTTATGAACGATACGATTGCCGCCATTTCTTCCGCCGGCGGGCCGATCGGTCTGATTCGGGTGTCGGGTGAGCAGGCGATACAGGCAGTAGATACCGTTTTCCGTGCGAAAAACGGTAAGCACATGCTGGATGCACCGGGACAAAAGCTAATTTACGGTACGCTGCATAATAAAGACGGCAAGATGATAGACTGCTGCTATGCGGTGGTATTTCATGCACCGCATACCTATACCGGTGAGCCAATGGCAGAATTGCAATGTCATGGCTCGACCGCTGTATTGCAGCAGGCGATGGATGCGCTGTTTGCGCAGGGTGTGCGTCAGGCCGAGGCAGGCGAATTCACTCGTCGGGCATTTTTGAACGGCAAGCTCGGATTGTCCGAGGCCGAGGCTGTGCACGACCTGATTACCGCCCGTACTGCGGAGGCTGCGCAAAACGCCGCGGCGCAGATGATGGGCGCGGTTGGGTCTCCCGTGCAGCAGATGCGGGACGAGTTGATCGGCATGGTGGCGCATTTTCATGCGGTGGTGGATTTTCCGGATGAGGATATCGACCCAATTTTGTTTGATGACGCCGCCGCGCTGCTTCACCGTACGACCAGCCGTTTATATGCGATGGCCGAAAGCTATGAGCGCGGACGTATCCTGCGCGAGGGCGTGCCATGTGTGATTTTGGGCCGACCGAATGCAGGCAAGAGCACGCTGCTCAATACCTTGCTGGGCCGTGAGCGTGCTATCGTGACCGATATTCCGGGCACAACCCGTGATTTGATTGAAGAAAATGTCAAGGTGGGCCAGCTTTTGCTCCGTGTGACCGATACGGCAGGTCTGCGCGATACGACCGACCCGATTGAACAGGCGGGTATTGATCGTGCAATGGCCGAAGCGTCCGCTTCCGCATTGATTCTTGCGGTTTTCGATGGCTCACAGCCGATTGGAGACGAGGATATGCTGGTGCTTGCCCGTGCGGCAGGACATCGCGCGATTGCCGTAGTGAATAAGGTCGATTTGCCGCAGCAGCTGGATGAAAAATTGCTCAAAAAGCATTTTCTTCATATTGTCCCGCTGTCTGCCAAGACCGGCGCCGGCATGGACAAGCTGCTTTCGCTCATCCCGCGCACGATTGGTTTAGGTGACGGCGCGTTTGACGGCGCGCTGATTACCAATGCTCGACAGGCTGCCGCTCTGGCCCGTGCGGCCGAGCGCTGTGAAGCTGCACTGTATGCCGCACAGTCCGGTATGACCCCGGACGCGGTTGTCATGGACGCGGAAGGTGCGATTGCCGCGCTTGGAGAAATCACTGGAGAGACCGTGACCGAAGCGGTTGTTTCCCGCATCTTCAGTGATTTCTGTGTGGGTAAATAATATGGATGCCACAGTGTTAAGGGCCGCCTGCCGCGCGCAGCGGCCCTTTTCTGTGGAAAAGAGTAATTACTATTTGTAATATAAATCTATATTATTTGTTTTAGTAATCAAAATTTTTACCAAAAGTGCAAGTTATCCAAAGTTTACACAGAGTTATCAACAGGTATGCACAGGGGCGGGATTATCATGCTGTATTCTGCGGGTAACTGTGAAGCAATAAGAAGGAGGAGGATTCATGACGGTTTTTCCGGCCGAAGCATTTGATGTTGTGGTTGTCGGCACGGGGCATGCAGGGATTGAAGCAGCGCTTGCTGCCGCGCGTCTCGGAATGAAAACCGCTTGTTTTACCATCAATCTGGACGCTGTCGGTAATATGCCGTGTAATCCGGCCATCGGCGGCACGGCTAAGGGCCATCTGGTGCGTGAGATTGATGCGCTGGGCGGTGAAATGGCGCGCGCAGCGGATGTCGCCTGTATTCAGTACCGTATGCTGAACCGCGGCAAAGGTCCGGCGGTGCACTCGCTGCGCGCGCAGGCCGATCGTGTCAAATACCGAACGTATATGAAGCATGCGTTGGAGCAGCAGGAAGGCTTGCAGCTGATGCAGGATGAAATTGTCTCTGTTGAGACGGAAAATGGTGCTGTGTCTGCGGTTGTAACGGCGATTGGTGCGCGTCATCCAGCAAAAGCGGTGATTATTGCATCCGGTACCTTTCTTGGAGGCCGTATCATCATTGGGGAATATGCGCGCGAGAGCGGGCCGGACGGTATGGCGGCGGCAAAGCCGCTGACCGAATCGCTGCGCGCACTCGGTCTGCGGCTGCAACGCTTTAAGACTGGTACGCCGCCGCGTATTCATCGCCGTTCTATCGATTTTACCGGTCTTGAGTTGCAGGCAGGCGAGGATGAAATCATCCCGTTTTCCTTTGAAACCGAACAGCCGCCGGAAAACCGCGCGGTCTGCTATTTGACCTATACCACCGACCGCACGCACGAACTTATTCGCGCAAATCTGGACCGTTCTCCGCTGTACGGCGGTCAGATTGAAGGTGTCGGCCCGCGGTATTGTCCATCCATTGAGGATAAGGTGGTGCGTTTCGCGGATAAGCCGCGTCATCAGCTCTTTTTGGAGCCGATGGGACTGGATACGGAAGAAATTTATGTGCAGGGCTTTTCTTCTTCCATGCCGTTTGATGTGCAGCGTGATATGCTGCACACGGTCAAAGGGTTAGAGCATGCGGAGATTATGCGTCCGGCCTACGCGATTGAATATGACTGCATCGACCCGTTGGAGCTGCGTCCAACGCTGGAGACAAAAAAGGTCAAAGGCTTGTACGGGGCAGGGCAGTTTTGCGGCTCGTCCGGTTATGAAGAAGCCGCGGCGCAAGGCCTGGTGGCGGGCGTGAATGCGGCGCTTGCTCTCAAGGGAGAGCAGCCGCTTATCCTCGACCGTGCGGATGGCTATATCGGCACCTTGATTGATGATTTGGTGACGCGCGGCACCAACGAGCCGTATCGTATGATGACTTCGCGTTCGGAGTATCGTTTGCTGCTGCGACAGGATAACGCGGATGAACGCTTGGTGTCAATCGGCGTGCGGATTGGACTGAATCCGCCCGAGCGCGGCGAAAAGGTGTGTCGTAAATATCAGGCGGTGCAAGAGGAAATCAATCGAATCGCGGCGGTTGGCATTGCGCCGTCGGATGCGCTCAACGGCTTTCTTGCGGGCAAAAACAGCGCGCCGGTCAAGGCAGGCTGCAAGCTGATTGATTTGCTTCGCCGTCCGGAGTTGAGCTATGCTGACCTTACCCATTTTGACCCGGAGCGTCCCACGTTGCCCGCAGTCATCCGTGAACAAGTGGAAATCCGTGTCAAGTACGCGGGTTATATCGACCGTCAGCAGAAGGATGTCGAGCAGTATCGCAAGCTGCAGTCGCGGCCGCTGCCGATGGATTTGGATTATGAGAAAGTAGAGTCCCTTCGTTTAGAGGCGCGGCAAAAGCTCAATGCAGTGCGGCCGCTTAATTTCGGTCAGGCCGCGCGTATTTCCGGTGTTTCCCCTGCGGACATCACTGCATTGATGATTTATATGGAAACGCGATGGAAGGAGGGCAAGCCGTGACCGCTTATGAGCTTCTGGTTTCCGGTTTACACCAGATTATCCCGGAGAGTTCTCCACAAGCTGTGGATAAATTATTGCAATTCTCCGATCTGCTTTTGGAAAAAAACAAGGTGATGAATCTGACCGCTGTGTCCGATCCTTGCGAGGTTGTCACGCGCCATTTTCTCGACTGTGCTTCGCTTGCACCCTATGTAGAGAAGGGGCAGACAGTGTTGGATGTTGGCACAGGTGCTGGTTTTCCGGGATTGCCGCTTGCTATCCTTTGTCCGGGTGCGCAGTTTACGCTTTTGGATGCGCAGCGTAAGCGCATCGACTTTTTAAGCGAGGTTGTCGATGCGCTGGAATTGACCAATGTTCTGCCGGTGCATGCGCGTGCTGAAGAGTTTGCTTTTCAGCATCGCGCGTCCTTTGATTTGGCGGTTTCGCGCGCGGTGGCGGAGCTGCGCGTGCTGTGTGAACTTGCACTGCCGATGGTCAAGGTGGGCGGCGCGTTTTATGCAATGAAGGCGGCAGACTGTGAGGATGAGGTTGGTTCGGCGTCACAGGCTTTTGCTGTTTTGGGTGCGCCTGCGGCCGAGCTGCTGCGGTATACCGTTCCGCATGATGGAGTCGAGCGCGTGTTGGTGCGCTTGCAAAAGACCAAAGAAACGCCGGTTCAATATCCGCGTCGCTTCAAAAAGATTCAGACCAATCCACTTTGAATTAAGTCAATACCATTTGTTTACCCTCTGTATGGAAATTACAGAGGGTTATTTTTTGTCCGAAAATGAATGGAAATGTGTGATATTTGGAAGGAAATGACAAATCCATGTCGAAACAGGCAGGTTTTGCGGTCGATTTTCCTTGCCAAAATGTAATAATATGGTAATCTATTACCGAAGGACAAACCGGCGTGGTGTTTTGGCCGGTCGACAGCACAAGGAGGAGATGACATGATGTCGGTTTTAACATTGGTGACGGGAAAAGAGGACCGGACACTGCGGCGGATTCGAGTGAGCGATATTGTACGCAATCCCAATCAGCCGCGCAAGTATTTTGACCCGGAGGCAATTGCACAGCTTGCGGAGAGTATTCGACAGTATGGTGTACTGAATCCATTGACGGTACGCCGTGCACCGGGCGGCGGTTATGAATTGGTGGCAGGGGAGCGTCGGCTGCGTGCTGCTCGTGTTGCGGGTTTGAATGATGTACCTTGCTTGGTAATTGCGGCGGATAATGAGGATTCGTCTGCAATTGCGTTGGTGGAGAATTTACAGCGCCGCGATTTGGATTTCTTTGAGGAAGCAGAGGGTTTTAAGCGATTGATCGATCAATATGGTCTGACGCAGGAGGAGGCCGCGCGCAAGGTAGGTAAAACACAATCAGCGGTAGCAAATAAACTGCGACTGCTGCGATTATCTATGCCAAATATGGAACTGATTCGTAGCGCGAATTTAACCGAGCGACATGCGCGTTGCCTGCTGCGGCTTGACGATGAAAACGATCGTATCAATGCGACCAAATATATTATCGAGCATGATTTGAATGTCAGTCGGTCAGAGCAATACATAGATTCATTGCTCAAGGAGAAGGATGAACCGCCCGCGACGGGAGAGCGTAAGGTGGTGCGTCTGATCAAGGATGTCCGGTTTTTTCTCAACACGCTCAATCGTGCGGTCGGGGTGATGGTGGATGCAGGTATTGGCGCAACGGTTGATCAATCCGAGGATGATGATAGCTTGACCTTGACCATTAATATTCCGCATGCCCGTGTATAGATTTATTATACTTATCAGCATTTGCTGCGTCTGTGTTTCACGTGAAACATTTCCCCTTTATAAAGAGCTGCCATATGGCAGCTCTTTATTTTATGTTTCACGTGAAACAAGTGAGAAAATTTAAGGGATTTGCTTTGCAATCCAACAAGGGTGTGATATAATGAAACGCGTAGGAAAATTACCAAAGATAAGAGGGAACCAGATATGGGGAAAATTATCGCGTTCGCCAACCAGAAAGGCGGCGTAGGGAAAACCACCACGGCCATCAATCTGGCGGCTGCGCTCTACGAGCGCGGCAAGCGTATGCTGCTGTGCGATTTTGATCCGCAGGGCAACGCGACCTCAGGCTTCGGCGTGGACCCGCGTTCACTCGAAACCTCGGTCTATGATTTGATTGTAGCCGATAATCCGGATGTCAAAAGCGCAATTGTATCCACAAAATGGGTGGATCTGATTGGGGCAAACGTCAATCTGGCAGGCGCAGAGTTGGATCTGATCGCAATGGAAAATCGCGAAAACCGGCTTAAAAGCGTACTTGACCGTGTCCGTGATGACTATGATTACATTTTTATCGATTGTCCGCCGTCTCTTGGCCTGTTGACGCTCAATTGCTTGTGTGCATCGGATAGCTTTCTTGTGCCGCTTCAGTGTGAATATTATGCACTGGAAGGCCTGAGCCAACTGATGACAACCGTTCGGATGGTAAAAAAATCAATGAATCCGGCATTGGAGCTGGAAGGTGTGCTGTTGACGATGTTTGACGGCCGTACCAATTTGTCCATTCAAGTGGTTGAAGAGGTTAAAAAGCACTTCCCGGGTCAGGTATTTTCGTCAGTCGTTCCGCGTAATGTGCGCTTGAGCGAAGCACCCAGCCACGGCAAACCGATTACAGACTATGACCGATTGTGTCGCGGCGCGGAGGCATATTTATCCTTGGCGGATGAAATACTGAAAAAGACAGAAAGGAAGGGGAGAGGCTGAACATGGCGTCAACCAAAAAAGGATTGGGAGGCGGCCTGTCCAACCTGTTCGGTGCGGATGCGACTGATTTGAGTGCTGCCGGTGCGACTGACAGTGTTTCTCAGATTGCGCTTTCCAAAATCGAACCCAACCCCAACCAGCCGCGTAAAAAATTCGATCAGCAGGCGTTGGAAGAACTGGCCGAGAGTATTCGACTGCATGGTATCATCACACCGATTACTGTGCGGCCGGGGGACAAAGAAGGGTATTATCAGATTATCGCTGGCGAGCGCCGATGGCGCGCAGCCCGTCTGGCAGGATTGAAAGAGCTTCCCGCGATGGTGCTTGAAGCACACGAAAGCGAAGTTATGGAACTGGCGCTGATTGAAAATCTACAGCGACAAGACTTGAATCCGATTGAAGAAGCCGAAGGATATGACCTGCTCATGCGGCAGTTTGGTATGACGCAGGAGGAGGTTGCCCACCGCGTGGTAAAATCCCGTCCGGCGGTAGCCAACGCGCTGCGACTGCTTGCACTACCGGATGAAGTGCGTACCATGGTGTCCGAGGGCAAGCTATCCGGCGGTCATGCGCGCGCTGTTTTGTCCGTAGCAGAAGAGGACAAGCGCGTAGAGGCAGCCAAACAGATGGTCGGTATGAGTGTGCGGCAGGCGGAAGCTCTGGCAAAGCGTATGAACAAAAAGCCAACGCCCAAGCCGCAGCATGAGACATTCTCCGTTGACTACGTCGCAGAGGTTGAAAAGGAATTGGAAAGCGTGCTTGGCCGTAAAATCCGTATTGAACAGGGCAAGAACAGCGGCAACCTGTCGCTGGAATATTACGGCGCAGACGATCTGGAACGCCTAATCGAAGCGCTGCGCGGTTTGCGCGTATAAGGAGGAGCTGCTATGGATGAAAAGAAAAAGCCTGAGCAGGTAAAACCCGAGAAAAAACTCAGCCGCACCACATTAACTTTTTATATTGTCGGCCTGTTCTCCGTGGCGATTGCATTGATACTCATTAGTTATGTTGCACAAGTCCGCGCGGATCGACAGCTGGATACACTGACCAATCAGCTCAATGAGCAGCAAACGGTTGCACAAGGCGCAACCCAAAAAATGGAAGATTTACAGGTGCAATATGACATACAAAGAACAGCGCTGGATAAAGTACGTGAGGTACTGGACACAGAACTGGCGAAAACCGATGTGGTAGGTGCTACCGAGCAGCGCATGGCTGAGCGTGAGGTTTATGCACTGCTGGCTCGTATCAACGCACAGCTGCTGGCAGACAACCCGACAGATGCCAAGCAGGCATATGATGAGCTGGTGCAGAAATACAGCGAAGAACGTCTCTTGGGCAACACAGAGGATGGCTTTGATGCGGATATCAACAAGCTGTTCCAAGCAGTGCAGCAGCAAATCAACAACCAAAATAGCGAAGAATAAAAATTAGATAAAAAAAGGAGAACAAAAGCATGCTGGATATCAAATTTGTCCGTCAGAATCCGGACGCGGTCAAGGAAAACATCAAAAAGAAGTTTCAGGACGAAAAGCTGCCGCTTGTGGATGAGGTCATCGAGTATGACGCCAAGTTCCGCGCGGCCAAGACACGTTGTGATGAACTGCGCGCGCAGCGTAACAAGAAGTCCAAGGAGATCGGCGGCCTGATGGCAAAGGGCCAAAAGGACGAGGCGGAGAAGGTTAAGGCCGAGGTTAAGGCAATGGCCGACGAGATGGAAAAGCTCGAAGAGGATGAAAAAACCTATGCGGAGGAAGTCAAAAACCGCATGATGGTTATTCCGAATATCATCGACCCTTCGGTACCGATCGGTAAGGACGATTCTGAGAACGTTGAAATCGAGAAGTTTGGCGATCCGGTTGTACCGGATTACGAGATTCCCTATCATGTGGATATCATGGAGTCGTTCGACGGCATTGATCTGGATGCAGCCCGCCGTACCTCGGGCAACGGTTTTTACTATCTCAAGGGCGATATCGCACGTCTGCACTCCTCTATCCTGTCCTATGCGCGTGACTTCATGATCGACCGCGGCTTTACCTACTATATCCCGCCGTTCATGATCCACGGTGATGTGGTAAAGGGCGTTATGTCTTTTAAGGAAATGGAGAACATGATGTATAAGATTGAGGGCGAGGATCTGTATCTTATCGGTACGTCCGAGCACTCGATGATCGGTAAGTTTATCGATACCATCAATGAGGAATCTACCCTGCCGCAGACGCTGACCAGCTATTCGCCCTGCTTCCGTAAGGAAGTCGGTGCACATGGCATTGAGGAGCGCGGCGTATACCGTATCCATCAGTTCGAGAAGCAGGAAATGGTCGTTGTCTGCAAGCCGGAGGAATCCCCGATGTGGTACGATAAGCTCTGGCAGAATACGGTCGACTTCTTCCGTACGCTGGATATTCCGGTGCGCACGCTGGAATGCTGCTCGGGCGACCTGGCTGACCTGAAGGTCAAGTCCTGTGACGTGGAGGCATGGTCGCCGCGCCAGAAGAAGTACTTCGAGGTCGGTTCCTGCTCCAATCTGGGTGATGCACAGGCGCGTCGTCTGGGTATTCGCGTTCGCGCAAAAGACTCTAAGGAATTGTATTTCGCGCACACCCTGAATAATACCGTGGTTGCACCCCCGCGCATGCTGATTGCCTTCCTCGAGAATAATCTGCGTGAGGATGGCTCGGTCGCTATTCCCAAGCCGCTTCAGCCGTATATGGGTGTCATGACCGAAATCCGTAAAAAGGGAGAGTAAAAATATGGAAATTGGAATCAAAGGGGAGCAGAAGCTGGTTGTCACGGCTGATAAGCTCGCGTGCAACGTCGGCAGCGGCCTGGTATCGGTATATGCCACACCGATGATGATTGCGGCAATTGAGAATACCGCGGCGGGCAGTGTCGCACCCTATCTGGAAGAGGGAAAGACGACGGTCGGTACGCTGGTGAACGTCAGCCATGTCGCCGCTACCCCCGAGGGTATGGAGGTGCGCGTCGAGACCGAACTGGTGGAGATCGCGCCCAACGGTAAGATGCTGACCTTTAAGGTAGCGGCTTACGATGAGGCGGGCCTGATTGGCGAGGGTACGCATCAGCGCGCCATCGTTGCAAAGGAGCGCTTTGAGGAAAAGGCGCAGGCCAAGAAAAACGCATAAGAAAAAAGGGCGGGGAAAACCCCGTCCTTTTTTGATAGGAAGTGACATATGGAACAGAAAATCTTCCAATATGGGCAAGCCGAGATCGCATATCTATCGGAGAACGACCCGATTTTAGGAGCCGCAATAGCGCGTATCGGTCATATCGAGCGCGCAGTTATCCCCAACCTGTTTACCGCTTTGGTGAATTCTATCGCCGGACAACAGATATCCGGAAAAGCACTGGCAACGGTGTGGGGCAGACTGTGCGACAGCCTGAAAGAAATCACACCGGAAACCGTGCTGACCGCAGGGGAGCAAGGTCTGCGCGCGTGCGGACTGTCCGGCCGTAAGGCAGGGTATATGCTGGCAGCGGCGTGCGCTGTGCAGGATGGAACATTGCCTATCCACAGCCTTGTGGATCAATCGGATGAAGAAGTGATAAAAACGTTGACCGCACTGCCCGGCGTAGGCCGCTGGACAGCGGAAATGCTGCTGATTTTTTCCCTTGAGCGGCCGAATGTGCTCGCGTTCGACGATTTCGGTATCCGAAAAGGATTGTGCCGCCTGTATGGATTAGAGACGTTGACCCGTGCGCAATTTGAAGAGTACCGCGCGCGGTATTCCCCCTATGCGACCGTAGCGGGCTTGTATCTGTGGGAAATTGCGGCGGATAAATAGGATAGCTGATGTTGCTTGGTAATCGCAGGGTATAAACAGAACAAAAACAAATCCGGATATCTCCGTATGGAAGATATCCGGATTTGTTGCACTGGTACGGGTAGTGGGGGTCGAACCCACACGCCTTGCGGCACAGGAACCTAAATCCTGCACGTCTGCCAATTCCGCCATACCCGCATAGCTTTGCAAAAAGACGTAACAACAGTATACCCATTTCACCCGGTTTTGTCAAATAAAATCGTGGTGGAAATAAAAGAAACAGTACAGCATTTTGACGCAGAAAAGCCGCGTGATACGCATAAAAATTATACAATTTCCAGTACCAAAGCAAGTCGGTTTGTGCTATACTGAATTTGTATATCTGTTGCAGTATTATGAATGGGAGAAATCCATGAAACTGATCCGTATGCTATCCGTACTGCTGCCTTTGCTGGTGCTCAGCGGCTGTACGTTTCCTTCGGGCGACGACCTTCTGGCCGCGCCCAAGCCGTCTACAAACTATCAGACATTGCAGGCTGAGCTCGAGAAACAGATTGCCTCGGGTATCTCTTACACCGCACCGGTGGAGGGCGAAAATCGCTCGGCTATTCAGCTGATTGATTTGGATAATGACGGTGTCGAGGAGGCCATCTCCTTTTTCCGCGGCTCCTCATCGGTAACCAGCAATGAATTTAAGGTATATGTTTATCGGAAACAGGACGAGCGCTATGTCTGTACCGGCTCGGTTGAAGGCACGGGCACGTCAATCCAGTCGGTGGATTATCCGGTCATCACGCCGGATGGCCGCCGCGGCATGGTCATCACATGGCGACTTTCCGCCGATGGCACCGGCGCGCTGACCATGTGCGACTTTGGCAGCGACTGCACGCCGGGCGTACTGCTGGAAACCGAGTACTCCGCCATGGAGCTGACCGATATGGACGGCGACGGCGCAAAAGACCTGCTGCTTATGACCACCGCGCCCGAGGGTAAGCGCGTGGCGCGGCTGTATCAGTACAGCGACGGCAGCCTGTTCATGGTTGGCGAAGCGTCCACCAGCGCGGAAACGGTTTCGGTGGAGCGTATGGGGACGGGCCATGTGCTGGGCGATTATACGGCGGTGCTTGCCGAGGAGAAGATGGCAAGCGGCGTGGGATTGACAACCGATATCTTTGTGTTTGCCGACCGGACGCTTCTCAATCTGTCGCTGGACGGCGAGGATTCCATCACCCGCAGCACCTATCGACCGGTATCGGTCTATGCTTCCGACATTAATAGCGACGGCGTAACCGAGCTGCCGCGCGCGGTGCTTATGGCGGGCTATACGGATGCAGCGGCATCCGACGCAGTGTTCATGCTTGATTGGTATGCCTACAGCGTGAACGAGTCGCCCGTGCTGGTGATGACGACTTATCAGAATATTTCGGATGCGTGGAGTCTGGTGATAGACCCAGACTGGCATGACCGCATTACAGCAGTCAAAACAACAGACAGCGGTTTGAGCGCTGTAACATTTTCAGAATATGTCGGCAGAGGCGGGCATATTCCGCTCTTTACCATCTATTGCGCAACCGGTTCAAACCGGGATTATTATGCCGGACGCACCGATCTGCTGCAGCTTGGTCAGACGACGCAGGCGGTATATTTCGCGCGTATCGCGGACGAGATTGAACAAAGTTCGCTGGAAATTAACGCAGAGGAGATACAAAATCGTTTCTCCCTCGTCAAACAGGATTGGAATAACTGATGGTTTGTAATAAAAGGAGGACTATCCATGAAGCGTAAGATACTGGTTTTGGAAGATGAGGAGAATATCCGCTCGTTTTTGGTGATAAACCTCAAGCGCAGCGGTTACGAAGTGATAGAAGCGGAAACCGGCGAGCAGGCGCTGGAAAAATACCATGCCAATCAGGATATCGCGGTGGCGGTGCTGGACGTCATGCTGCCCGGTATTGACGGCTATGAGGTCTGCCGCGCGATGCGCGCGGCGGGCTATGCGGCGGGTGTTATCATGCTGACCGCCCGCACACAGGAGGCTGACAAGGTCACCGGCCTGATGAACGGCGCGGACGATTATGTAACCAAGCCTTTCTCGGTGATTGAGCTGGCCGCGCGCGTGGACGCACTGTATCGCCGCGTGTCGGGTTCGCCCTTCTCGGAGGAAGACGTCATCAAGTCCGGCCCGTTCAAGCTCAACCTGCGCGCGCGTGAGGTGCTCAAGAATGGCATCAAGATTGAGCTGACGCAGATTGAATACGGTCTGCTGAAAGCGTTTATGGAGAACATCGGCAAGGCGCTCTCGCGTGACGAGCTGCTCGAGATGGTGTGGGGCCATCACTATGTGGGCGAGTTGAAAATTGTGGATGTGAATATCCGCCGTCTGCGCATTAAAATTGAGGACGATCCGGCCGAACCGACGCATATTGTTACGGTGCGCGGCTACGGTTATATGTGGGAAGGCTGATATGGCCTTCCCGCGGCGTTTTGCCGCCTGAAAACCGGCATTTTGCAGAAAGGCCCCTGTTATGAATTATCACAAACAAAAGAAAAAGCCTGAAGTGCCGCCGCAGCCGGCCGTGCCTAAGGTGCTGCACTCACCGGGCGGTATCAAAGGACGCTGGATGATGAATTCGCTGTCGTTTGTGCTTGTCATCCTTGCGGTCGTGATGATCCTGATATCGGTGGGCATATCGGGCTATTATTATGCGACCGTGCGGGATAATCTGGTGTCCCGTGCCACAACCGCAGCGGATACCTTCCGCAAATATTTCACCGAAACATACGACCAGTTTTATACGCAGGCGGAATCGACCGTGACGACCTTTCAGGAGCAGGATAAGCTGGAGCAGCAGTTTCTGGATTCAACCGGCCGTATTCTGCTTTCCACCTCGGGACTGTCGGGCGGAGGCATGGCCTCGACCGAGGATGCTACGCAGGCCCTTGCCACCCAAAAGGCCGCAGTATACACCGGCCGCGATCCGCTTTCGGGTGAACGGGTGATGAGCGTGACCGCGCCGCTGCTGTCCGCGCGCGGCGACCTGATTGGCGGAGTGCGCTTTATCACCTCTCTGCGCATTGTCGAGCGGCAGATTTGGATAATTATTGGCATTGCGCTGCTGGCCTGCTTTGTGTTTTTGGTGCTGGTGGTTGCGTCCAACAGCTATTTTGTCAAATCAATCGTTGACCCGGTGCTCAAAATCAACACGATTGCCAAGGAAATTGCAGCGGGCCGTTATGGCGTGCGCTTGCAAAAAACCTATGATGACGAAATTGGTGAGCTGTGTGACACCATCAACTATATGTCGGACGAAATCAGCCGTGCTGAGCGCATGAAGAACGATTTTATTTCCTCGGTGTCGCACGAGCTGCGCACACCGCTGACCGCCATCGGCGGCTGGAGCGAAACCCTGCTTGCCGGCGGCGGCGAGGATCCGGAGGAGGTCATGCAAGGTCTGACCATCATCCAGAAGGAGGCGAGCCGCCTGACCCGCATGGTCGAGGAGCTGCTGGACTTTGCGCGCATCGAATCCGGCCGTATGAAGCTCGAAGTTGAGCTGTTTGATTTGTCCATTGAGCTGTACGAAGCGGTTTACATGTATGAAAATCTGCTGCATAAAAGCGGCATCAAGCTCAGCTATGACGAGGATGTGGACGCCAACTATTATATCAACGGCGACCGTCACCGTATGAAGCAGGTGTTCCTTAACATTCTGGATAACGCCGCGAAGTACGGCGGCGACGGCAAGAAAATTGACATCACCCTACAGCGCGACGGTGGCAAGGTAGTGGCAAGTGTGCGGGACTACGGTCAGGGTATTCCGGAAGCCGAACTGCCGTTTGTCAAAGAGAAATTTTATAAAGGCTCATCCAAGCAGCGCGGCAGCGGCATCGGCCTTGCTGTGACCGACGAAATTGTGTCGCTGCACGGCGGTACGCTGGATATCGCGTCCACGCTGGGCGCGGGCACAACGGTGACTGTCACGTTGCCCGCCGCCGAGGCCGAAGAGGCGCTCGGCATCACGGGCGCAATCCCGAAAATTCCGGACAATCCCTATACCCCCGAAGGAGAGAACCCATGACAACGCAAAAGAAAACCACCATCGGCGGTCAGGCCATCATTGAGGGTATCGTGATGAAAGGCCCGAGAAAAACCTGTACGGTTGTGCGCCGTGCCAATGGTGAACTGGTGACAAAAGAAGAGGACGCGCATCAGCCGTCCGCCCTGTGGAAAAAGCCGGTCTTTCGTGGCGCTTACGGCCTGTTCATGGCCATGAAGGACGGAATTCAGGCTATCAACTACTCCGCGTCCTTTTTTGAGGATGAGGAGGCTGATGTACCGCCCTCCAAGTTTGAGCTGTGGGTGGAAAAAAAGTTCGGCTCGGAAGGGCTGGATAAATTCATCCTCGGCATTTCGACCATCATCGGCATTGCACTGCCGGTTGCGCTTTTTCTGCTGCTTCCGAGCTTTCTCGGCGGTTTAGTGCCGGAAAGCTGGGGCGTACTCGCCCGCAATGTGCTGGAAGGCATTGTGCGCGTGATTATCTTTCTGATTTTTATGTGGTCGGTGTCGCACATGAAGGATATCCGCCGCACGTTTGAGTACCACGGCGCGGAGCATAAGACGATTTTCTGCTACGAGGCAGGGGAGGAGCTGACGGTGGAAAACGTGCGCCGCCAGCAAAAGTATCATCCCCGCTGCGGCACCAGTTTTATGTTTGTGCTGATTATCATTGCGACTATTGTTTCATCTATCGTGTTTTCCATTATTGAGGTGACCAATCCGTTTCTGCGTATGCTGGCGCACCTGATTCTTCTGCCGTTGGTGGTTGGCATCAGTTATGAGTTTAACCGTTATGCGGGTCGGTCGGAGAGTCTGGTGTCGCGCGCGCTGCGCTGGCCCGGCCTGATGATCCAGCATTTGACCGTGTTTGAGCCGGACGACTCCATGATTGAGGTTGCCATCACCGGCATGAAGGCGGTTATTCCGGACGACGGGTCGGATAACTGGTGAAAACGCTTTATTCAAACGATAGAAACGATGCGGCTGTGCGCCGCAGGCACACAAGAGGGGAGACACCAAGGGTTTCTCCCCTCTTGCGAATCACCCCTTTTTTCGCAAGGGCGCGCTGCGCGCGCAAAGCAGAGTTTCTGCTTGCGGCTGCCGCCCATTTCGCAGGAACAGAACAACCTGCACGGTTGCCACCCCAGGGGGGAGGGGTACGATTTCATCCTGCGCGTCATTTCACAAAAAGAGGTGAATCTGATTGACCAAAACGATCAATGATGTCTATATGGAGCTGTTTCATCGTCTCAAAGAGGCGGATGACCCACAGCCATCGCTGTCTGCGCGTGAGCTGACCGCTTATGCCTGTAAGGCGGACAAAAATAAAACCGCGGATTGGGGACATGTTTATCTGGACGAGGCGACAGTGGATTATGCACATTTGTTGTGCGATAAGTGTCTGGACGGCGAACCGCTGGCATATATTCTCGGGGAATGGGATTTTTATGGACTGACCTTTCTGGTGGACAAAAATGTCCTTATTCCGCGCGCGGATACCGAACCGCTGTGCGAGATGGTGATTGCGCAGGCGCGAAAAAAAGTTTCGCCTCGGATTCTCGACCTGTGTTGCGGTTCGGGATGTATCGGCATTGCCGCGGCGCATACCGTAGAGGACGCGCGTGTTGCCGCTGTGGATAATTCCGAAGGCGCGCTGCGCATTACGCGGGAAAACGCGCGGCGGCTGGGGGTACAGACCCGATTTATCGCAATCAATGCGGATGTGCGATTCCGCCCGCCGGTCAACATGGGACAATTCGATATTATCGTATCCAATCCGCCCTATGTAACCCGCGCGGAAATGCGCGAGCTGGATAAAAGCGTATATCACTATGAGCCGCACGAAGCACTATACGGCGGTGTGGACGGCTTGGATTTTTATCGGTCGATCTGTTCAAAATGGGGATCACTGCTGGTCACCGGCGGCATCATCCTGTTTGAGTGCGGCTGGCATCAGGCAAATGATGTAGCCGCCATTCTGGAGCAAAACCGCTTCGGCGGCATCGGTATCACCGAAGATTTGGCTGGGGTGCCGCGCATTGTCTACGGTTACAATACGGAAATCAATGATCTGTTGGAATAAACGGATGTTATGCCCATCCTATTGGTGGGCATTTTTGTTGCAAAAATAAAACGAACAAATTTTCGATTTTTCTTGCTTTTGTTTTTTGGCACTGTTATAATAAGAGCAGGAATTTTTGAAACGTGCAGGAGGCTTTTCATGGCTACCAAGAAACAGTTGGAACCGGTCGCGCCTGCGGCCGATAAAAAGAAGGCGCTGGAGGCCGCGCTCGGGCAGATCGAAAAGCAGTTCGGCAAAGGCTCGGTCATGCGTCTGGGCGAAAACGCCGGCATGAGTATAGACCATATCCCGACCGGTTCAATCGGGCTGGATCTCGCGCTGGGTATCGGCGGCCTGCCGCGCGGCCGTATTGTAGAAATTTACGGGCCGGAATCCTCGGGTAAAACCACGGTTGCACTGCACTGCGTGGCCGAGGCACAGAAGATGGGCGGCACCGCCGCGTTTATCGACGCGGAGCATGCGCTCGACCCGGTCTACGCGCAGGCGCTGGGTGTGGACATTGACAGTCTGCTGGTTTCCCAGCCGGACACCGGCGAGCAGGGTCTGGATATCGCGGAGGCGCTTGTGCGCTCGGGCGCGATTGATATTGTGGTCATTGACTCGGTTGCCGCGCTCACCCCGCGCGCCGAGATCGAGGGCGAAATGGGCGACTCGTTTGTCGGCCTGCATGCCCGTATGATGAGTCAGGCGATGCGCAAGCTGGCCGGCTCGATTTCCAAATCCAACTGCGTTGCTATTTTCATCAACCAGCTGCGCGAAAAGGTGGGAGTGATTTACGGCAGCCCGGAAGTGACGACCGGCGGCCGCGCACTCAAGTTCTACGCATCCGTGCGTCTGGATGTGCGCCGTATGGAGCACCTGAAGAACGGCACCGAAATGATCGGCAGCCATACGCGCGTCAAGGTGGTCAAAAACAAGGTTGCGCCTCCGTTCAAGGAGGCAGAGTTTGACATCATGTACGGCGAAGGCATCTCGCGCACCAGCGAGCTGGTCGATTTGGGCGTCAAATACGGCATCGTCAACAAGTCGGGCGCGTGGTTCTCGATGGGTGAAACCCGTCTGGGTCAGGGCCGCGATGCTGCCAAGCAGTATTTTAAGGATCATCCGGACATTGCGGACAATGTGCAGAAGCAGATCATGGAAAAGGTGGAGGAGGAGCACCGCAGTGCGCATCAGACGATGGCAGCCAAGCCGGGAACGCCTGTCGCCGCGCCGGCAGCCAAGCCCGCAGCAGCCAAGACCAGCTCGTCCAAGGCGGTTTCGATTGACGCGGATGATTTTGACGACCTTGATGAAGAATGAGTGAGGATAAGTACCGCGCGGCGCTGGATGCCGCTGCCAAGCAGCTTTCCTACCGTGCGTTGAGCGCCAAGGGATTGCGCGAAAAGCTGCTGGATAAGGGTCATGACGAAGAAGCTGCGGACTACGCTCTTGCGTGGCTGACCGAGCGGCATCTGCTGGACGACACAGCTTACGCGGAGAGCGTTGTGCGCAGCTGTGCCCGCAAGGGGTACGGCGAAATGCGTATCCGGCAGGAACTGACGCGCCGCGGGGTCGACCGTGAAACGGCGGAGAACGCGCTCATGGGCTTTTCGCCTGACCGCGCGCAGTTGTGTGCGCTGCTGGATAAGCGTCTGCGTGGCAATGTGTCCGACCGCAAGGAGATTGATAAAGCGGTTGCTTTTTTGCAGCGGCGCGGCTTTTCGTGGCAGGACATCCGCGATGCCTTCGCGGAATACGGACAGAGCATCCCGGATACGTTTGAATAAAAAGAAGTGTGCTATGCACGCTTCTTTTTATTTGTATTTCGGGAGCAGAGAGACATACAATAGAAAAAGTCTGTGAAACAGCTTTTTCATCAAAAGGCAGGACATGTGCCTGCCTTTTGATACAGGTAAGAGAGAAAATTTCGAATGGCGGAACTTTTTCTCGCTTTGGACGCATCCGCGCTATGCGCGGTGCGTTTTTCTCGATGAAAGCTGTACGCTTTCATCGAAAAACTTGCATGTTTTCACTGGTTGGGGTATCATAATAGAGTATTGAAATTCACACTGGAAAGGAAGTATTTCCATGGAAACCATGCAGATTCCCGCCCGCGCGGACGTTGCCGCGCAGGACAAATGGGCGATTCATGATTTGTTTGCAACGGATGACGATTGGCGCGCGGCGCTTTCTGCGGCCAAAGAGTTTATCCCCCGGGTCAGCGCGTTCTGCGGCCGATTGGGTGAGAGCGCCGAAACACTGCTTGACTACCTGAAGCTGGATGATGAAATCAGCCTTGCGTTTGATGCGCTGGTGCACTATGCACAGCGTAAAAGCGATGAGGATACCCGCGTTGCAGCCTATCAGGAGATGGTCAGTCAGGTAACGCGGCTTGCGGTCGAGTTGCAGTCCGCGGCGGCGTTCCAGACGCCCGAGCTGCTCGCCATCCCGGACGATACGCTCGAGGGCTTCTACCAAACCGCGCCGGAGCTGGAGCTGTACCGCCGGAATATTGACCGCGTGCGCCGCCGCAAGGAGCATGTGCTGTCGGATAAGGAGGAGGCGCTGCTTGCTGCCGCGGGCGAAATGGCCGCCGCACCCGACGACGTGTTCTCCATGCTCAACGACGCCGACCTTAAGTTCCCGGACGCTGTGGATCAGGACGGAAACAAGCATCCTGTCACTCACGGCACGTATATTCCGCTCATGCAGTCCTATGACCGCACGCTGCGCAAGTCCGCGTTTGATTCACTCTACTCGGTCTACGGTCGGTTCCGCAACACGGCGGCCGCCATTCTGTCCGCGCAGATGAAGCAGCTTTTGTTCTTCTCGAACGCCCGCAAATACGCCTCGACGCTCGCCGCCGCGCTCGATGGCACCGAGGTTGACCCCAAAATCTACCATAACCTCATCGACGCAGTGCATCGCTCATTTGCGCCCATGCACCGCTATGTTGCGCTGCGCCGCCGCGCGCTTGGCGTTGACCAGCTGCACATGTACGACCTGTATGTGCCGGTTGTCGAGGGTGTGGAGATGAAGTTCACCTTCGATGAAGCCAAGGAGATTGCCCTGAAGGCGCTTGCGCCGCTCGGCGAGGACTATTTAAACCTGCTGCGCGAAGGTTTCAGTAATGGCTGGATCGACGTATACGAAAATGAGGGCAAGCGTTCGGGCGCGTATTCCGCAGGCGCGCGCGTGCATCCCTTTGTGCTCTTGAACTTCAAGGGTACGCTTGATGATGTGTTCACGCTGGTGCATGAAATGGGTCACGCGATTCACTCCTATTTGTCCAACCAGCACCAGCCGACCGCTTATCAGGATTATGTGATTTTTGTCGCCGAGGTCGCCTCGACCTGCAATGAAGCGCTGCTGATGGAATATCTGCTGTCGGTCACCGAGGATAAAAAGCAGCGCGCTTATCTGATTAACCATTTCCTAGAGCAGTTCCGGGGTACGCTGTACCGCCAGACCATGTTCGCGGAGTTCGAGCTGCGCGTCAACGAAATGACCCAGCGCGGCGAAGGAACGACCGCCGAGGCGCTGTGCGCGCTTTACAAGGATTTGAACGTGCAGTATTTCGGGCCGGATATGGTGGTCGATGATGAGATTGCGCTCGAGTGGGCGCGTATCCCGCATTTCTACTATGATTATTATGTCTACCAGTACGCCACGGGCTATGCCGCGGCGATTGCGTTGTCGCGCCGTATCCTGCGCGAGGGCGAGAGCGCGGTGCGCGACTATCTGGGATTTCTGTCGGGCGGCTGCTCGGCCGACCCGATTACGCTCCTGCGCGGCGCGGGGGTGGATATGGCAAGCCCCGTTCCGGTTGAGGACGCGACCAAACTGTTTGACACGCTCATCGGTGAAATGGAAACGCTTCTCGCGTGACAAACACGCGCAAATCCTGTATAATGTAGGCAGCACCGCACCATTGTATCTGCGGCGCTTTGCGGAAATTTTCCGCCCGGACTTTGTTATGTTTTCTTGCAATACATCCCGTATTGCTGCAAAAATATGCCGCGCCCGAACGTAAAATTTGCACGCAAATCGTTTTTGATAAATGATGCGGCGCTGCCTTGAACTATTAGAGAGGAGAGATTCAATGCCGAAAATCGGATTGGTCTCGCTCGGCTGCGCCAAAAATCTGGTGGACAGCGAGCATATGCTGGCCCTGCTGCGCGCAGCGGGCTGGGAAATTACCGAGGATATGACCGAGGCCGATGTAGGTGTGGTCAACACCTGCGGCTTCATCGAAGCGGCCAAGAGCGAGGCCATCGAGACGATTCTCGAGACCGCGCAGTACAAGCAGACCGGAAATATGAAAGGTTTGGTCGTGACCGGCTGTCTGGTGCAGCGTTACGCGGAGGAAATGCAGAAAGAGCTGCCGGAAATTGACGCCATCTGCGGCACGGGCAGCTATGAAAACATCGTGGACGCGGCAAATGCCGCGCTCGGCGGCGAAAAGGCCGCGTACATGGCGGATATGGCGTCGGCCGCGCTCGAGGGCGACCGCAACCGTCTGACCCCATCCTATACCGCTTATTTTAAGATTGCGGAAGGCTGCTCCAACCGCTGCGGCTATTGCATTATCCCCAAACTGCGCGGGCCGTACCGTTCGCGTGAAATGCAGGCTTTGCTGGAAGAAGCGCGTCAGTTGTCGGATGCCGGGGTGAAGGAACTGATCGTTATTGCCCAGGACATCACCAAGTATGGTATGGACCTGCCTGAGCGCAGGCGCCTGCTGCCCGAGCTGCTGCGGCAGCTGTGCGGGCTGGATTTCACTTGGATACGCCTGCATTATCTGTACCCCGACCAGATTACAGACGAGCTGATTGACGTAATTGCGTCCGAGCCGAAAATCGTCAAGTATCTGGACATCCCGCTGCAGCATGTGTCAAAGCGTATCCTGCGCGCGATGCACCGTCCGGGCGACGGCGAGACGTTCGCTGCGCTTATCGCAAAGCTGCGGCAGCGTATCCCGGGTCTGGTGCTGCGTACCAGCCTGATTGTCGGTCTGCCGGGCGAAACCGAAGAGGAGTTTGCCGAGCTGTGCAGCTTTTTGCAAGAGACGCAAATTGAGCGCGTCGGCGTGTTTGAGTTTTCGCCCGAAGAGGGGACGGAAGCCGCCGAGCTGCCCGACCAGATTGACGCGGAGACTAAGGCAAACCGCCGCCTGATTGTGGAGAAATTGCAGTCGGGTGTGCTGGATGACTACAATACCGCGCGCCACGGCGAAGTGATGGAGGTTTTGTGCGAGGGCTGGGACGACGAGCAGCAGCTCTGGTACGGCCGCACCTATGCCGACTCGGTTGAGGTGGATGGGCATGTGTATTTTGAAAGCGACGATGCACCCGAAGCGGGCATGTTTGTTCCGGTGCGCATCACCGAAAGCCTTGGGGCGGACTTGCTCGGTGTCCGGCAAAAGGGGGAATAAGATATGACAACAGCCAATAAAATTACGCTCACGCGCATCGCGATGATCCCGTTTTTCCTGTATTTTGCCTCGCAGCCGATGTTTATTTATGATGAAACGACCTCTGCGCAGACTTACGTGGCGACCTTTATATTCCCGACGGCGACGGTCGTGGCGCTGGTTCTGTTCTGCGTGGCAAGTTTTACGGATTTTCTCGACGGTTATGTCGCCCGCAAGTACAATCAGGTGACCGACTTTGGTAAGTTTGTCGATCCGCTGGCGGATAAGCTGCTCGTATCCTCGGCGCTCATCCTGTTTGCCGAGCAAGGCGCGATGGCGGGCTGGATGGTGTGTGTCATCCTCGCGCGCGAGCTGATTATCACCTCGCTGCGCGTGGTAGCGGCGAACAAGGGCCGCGTGCTTGCCGCAACGTGGACGGGCAAGGTCAAAACCTGCGTCCAGATCGGCGGTATTATTCTAATCTATCTGTATTACATCGCATTTCCCAGCATTGGTCTTCGTGACCCCATGTGGCTCATGCCGCCGCAGTATGCACAGCAGATACCCGAACCCATGCAGACAATTAGCCTGATTGCCGTAATCGGCTGGGTGATCACGCTGGTGACGGTTTACTCCGGTTGGGACTACCTGCGCAAGAACTGGGATATTATCAAGGAAGGCGCAGTAAAGCAAAAGTAAATATGAAAAATTCTGCGCCCAGCGCAATGATTCAGCTGCTCCTTGAGCGGCATCAAAAAGTCGAGCTTTGCCCGACATTTTGATGCGTCTGATTGGATCGAAAGCGTGGTTTCGATCAACGGTCTGAAAAAGGACAGGCTTCCCTGTCCTTTTTTTATTCCCTTTTGCGCAAACTTCCTGTACAATAGAAACAGTAACCACCGAAAGGGGAAGAGGTATGTCGATTCAGGAAATTTGCCGGGTCGCGGAATGTACGCGTCTGGGCGAAGGTTTATATTCCATTACCATGCACGCGCCCGCCATCTGCGGGCAGACGAAGGTCGGCCAGTTTGTGCATATCGCGTGCGGCGAGGGCAATCTGCTGCGTCGCCCGATTTCGATTTGTGACTGGCAGGACGGCAATTTGCGTATTGTATTTCAGGTCAAAGGCGAGGGCACAAAGTGGCTCGCCGCCCGTAAAACAGGGGACGAGCTGGATGTGCTCGGACCGCTCGGTCACGGGTTTGATACCGCCGCACTCGGCGCAAAGCCGGTCTTTATCGGCGGCGGTATCGGTGTGCCGCCCATGCTCGCGTGTGCCAAAAAAGCGGCGGGCGAAGGCGCGCAGCCGTGCGCGATTCTCGGCTTCCGGAACAAGGACGCGGTCATCCTCGAGGACGATTTTAAGGCGGTCTGCGAAGCGTTTGTCACGACCGACGACGGCTCGTATGCGCGGCACGGCTTTGTCACCGATGTGCTCAAAGAACTCGTCACGGATGCGACCGGCGTGGCCGCCTGCGGCCCTAAGCCGATGCTCAAAGCCATCGCCGCGATTGCGGACGAGGCGGGCCTGCCCTGTCAGGTCTCGATGGAGGAGCGGATGGGCTGCGGTATCGGCGCGTGTCTGGTGTGCGCGTGTGCGCTCAAGAGCAAAAACGGCGAAACCCGATATGGCCATGTCTGCAAGGACGGGCCGGTGTTTGACGCAAAGGAGGTCGAGTGGTAATGGCGGATTTGAGAGTCAATTTCTGCGGCGTGGAGCTGAAAAACCCCATCACAACCGCGTCCGGTACGTTCGGCTTCGGCCATGAGTACGGCGAGTTTTTTGACCTGTCTCTGCTCGGCGGCGTCGGCGTCAAGGGTTTGACCCCGACCGAGCGGCTCGGCAACCCCGCGCCCCGCATCGCGGAAACCCCGGCGGGCATTTTAAACTGCGTGGGCTTGCAAAATCCGGGTATCGACCGCTTCATTGCCGAGCAAATCCCGTTTTTGCGGCAGTATGATACTGCGATTATCGCGAACGTGTCGGGCAACACGGTCGAGGAATACGAGGGTATGGTTGAGAAAATTTCGGACGCGGATGTCGACCTGATCGAAATGAACATCTCCTGCCCGAATGTCAAATGCGGCGGTATGGCGTTCGGCACGCGCCCGGACATGGTTGAAGAAGTCGTGTCGGCGGCAAAAAAGAAAGCGAAAAAGCCGCTGATCGTCAAGCTCAGCCCCAATGTGACCGATATCACTGAAATCGCGCGCGCGGCAGAAGCGGCGGGCGCGGACGCTTTAAGCCTGATCAACACGCTGCTCGGTATGCGCATCAATATTGAAACCCGCAAGCCGATTCTGTCCAACGTCATGGGCGGCCTGTCCGGCCCGGCGGTGTTCCCGGTCGCGGTGCGTATGGTCTATCAGGTGCGGCGGGCGGTCTCCGTACCGATTCTCGGCATGGGCGGCATCCGCACAGGTAAGGATATCGTGGAGATGCTGCTTGCGGGCGCGGACGCTGTGGCGATGGGTACGGTCATGTTTGCCGACCCGACGGCGCCGGTCAAAGCGCTGCGTGAACTGGAAGAATGGATGGATGCGCACGGCGTGAAATCGGTTTCCGAACTGTCCGGCGCGGTGGAGGTCTAAAGCATGACCACGGTTTATCTCATCCGCCACGCCGAGGCCGAGGGCAATGTCTATCGCCGCTGCCAAGGGCAGTACGACAGCCTGCTCACGCCCCGTGGGCATCAGCAGCTGCCGTATCTGGCAAAGCGGTTTGAAGCCGTGCCGCTGGATGCGGTCTATGCGTCCGATTTGTTCCGTGCGCGCACGACAGCGAAAGCCGTTGCCGCGCCGCACGGGCTGAATGTGGAAACCCGTCCGGTGCTGCGCGAAATCGACATGGGCGATTGGGAGGATATCCCGTGGGCCGAGCTGCCGCGCATCTGGCCGAAGGAATATGCGGTCTGGCATGCGCGTCCATGGGAAGCGGTGCCGCCGCACGGTGAAAGCGTCATGCAGGCGGGGCGGCGTATGCTGGATGGTGTGCGGCGTTTGGTCGGGGCGCATGCGGGACAGACCTTTGCGGTTGTGACGCATGGATCGGCCATTCGCGGCGCGTTGACGATTGCGCATGGACTTGCGCCCGAGCAGATGGGAGAAATCGGCTGGGGCGATAACACCTGTGTTGCCAAATTTGTGTTTGACGGTCCGGACAAAATCGACGTGGTGTACGAAAACGATGCCTCGCACTTGCCGCAGGAGCTGTCCACGTTCGCCTCCATCGGCTGGACGGATCACAAGGGCGTGCCGAGCACGCCGCAAATCTGGTTTCGCCGTGCCGACCCGATGGACGAGGAGGACGCGGCAAAAATCGTCGCATTTATGCGCGAGCTGCACCAAAACGCCTACGGCACGGACGCAGGTGTGAATCCCGCGGCTCTGCTTGCGGATGTCGCACGCGCGCAGCGGGTGTCGCCGCGCTCGTGCTGCTTCGGCTGTCTGGAGGATGGCACGCCCGCGTCACTGGTCTATCTGAAAACCTGGTATGATGACGAGCCGGACGTGGGACTGGTCGGCGGCTTCTGCATCGATAAAGCATATCGCGGCCACGGCCTGAGCGGGCAGATTCTCGGACAGGCCATCAGCGTATACCGTGCACTCGGCAAGGATTACTTATGCGCGCATGTCGCGTCAGAGAACGCGCGTGCGCAGGGCTTTTATCACAAATTCGCGTTTGAGCAGCGCGGCGAATATCGGGACGAAAACGGCCTGCATTTTCGTATGTTCAAGCGGATCTGCATCGATTGACGCATTTTGGAAGGGCATTCTACCGCTGGTAGAGCGCCCTTCTTCCGTCTGTCGGTTGCTCTGCGCGGCATATGCTGTTATGCTGGGAGCAGAAAAGGGAGGTGTAGTGTATGGATGCAAGGACTATGGGCGCACTGATTGCCGCGCGGCGGAAGGCGTTGGGACTGACGCAAAAGCAGCTGGCCGAACGACTGCTGGTGTCGGATAAGGCGGTCAGCAAATGGGAGAACGGGGTATCATTTAGATAAAGATACCACACCAATCCCACGCTGGCTTTTGCTCAACCGATACAGCCGGAGGGCTGGACAACAAGAAAAGGCGGTATGCGCCCCGTGGAGGGGTAGCGTACCGCCTTTTCTTGTGGGGGTTTCCAAAGGGGGCAACGCCCCCATTTGGCACACGACTTTGCGAAGCAAAGTGTAGTGTGTTATACGCTCTGTCGGCGTTGCCGTGAAAATGCCGTTGCCGCCGGGGAGGGCAAGGGCATTTGAAGCGGCAGGAAAACAGGGCTATGCTTGCGTGGCGTGGAGCTGTAAGCACAGGTCTGGTTTCAACAGCAGACTGGGCGTATATGAAAGCCCCCGTCCCTCGTCCTACGCTCCAACTTGTGGACAAAGTGTCCCGAAGTTGTGGCCACACTCCCGGAAAAGTAGCAGGACAGCGGGGAGCCGTCAAGGCTGAAATGAACGGGTTTGCACCCGACCTTGACCGTCACCCGCCGTCCCACTGAATGGGTGGACAAGGCGGCCAATCCCTCAAAGTGCTTGTCCGCGCTCTTTCTGATTTTGAGGTATTCAGTTTTTCAAAATTGAATAATCAAAATAAATTTTTTCGATTGAAAAAATTTTATTTGTTATCATCTTCAATGCCATATTTTTTCTTTT